>CBFGOU010000198.1:0-7950 GCA_965650445.1 uncultured Oxalobacteraceae bacterium
TACTTTGACCGTGAAGGCGGGATCTTCCGCCCGCCCCAGTTTGAAGAAAGAAATGAGCCCGGCCAGGGAGATCAGGCAGATCAGGAACAAGGTGATCGAGCGCTCGCGAACCGCGAGCGCGGACAGGTTGAAGCGGCCTGTGCTCATGGTTGCGCTCCCGCGACGGCGACGCTGTCGCCAGCCACCCGCACCTGCTCGCCTTCGCGCAGCAGGTGGGTGCCCAGTGCGACGATGCGCTCACCTTGCTTGAGTTGAGCGGCAATGCGCGCGCCGTCGTCGCCCAGGCGCTGGACCGTGACGGGTCGCCAGGACACCTTTGCCGGCTGGCCCTGGATGACCCAGACTCCCGGCCCCTTGCCCGCATCGAACAGGGCGCCAATCGGTACCGACAGGCCGCCTTGCGTGGTGGCCTCACCATCCGGGATCTGAATGGTTACCGTGGTGCCCAATGGCGCGTTGGACAGTTCTCCCTCCAGCACGTAGCGCGCCTCGAAGGTGCGCGTCAGCCGGTCCGCGGCATCCGAAAGCTGCCTGAGCTTGGTTGGAGCGGTCACGCCTTCCTTGCCAAACAGCGTGGCCAGGCCGGCTGAACCGACCGCAGGGCGCAGCGTTTCCGGAAGTTGGACGATGGCTTCACGGCGCCCGGCATGCGCCACGCGCACCACGGTCTGGCCCGCGTTGACGACCTGGCCGGGTTCGGCCAGCGTGTCCATGATGACGCCATCGGCATCGGCCACCAGTTCCGTATAGCGGCTCGCGTTACGAGCAACTTCGGCCTGGGCTTCGGCCGCATTGAGCTGGGCTTTGGCGGCATCGGCCGCCGCCTTGATCTGGTCGTAGGCTGAAGCCGAAATCGCGCCAGTGCCGCGCAGGTCGCGGTAGCGGGCTTCGTCCTGCGCCGTTTGCTGCGCCCGCGCCCGGGCGGCGGCGACCGCTTCCTGCTGCGCATGCGCTGCGAGCTTCAGGTCGGCCGGGTCGATGCGCATGAGCGCTTGCCCGCGCTTGACGGTTTGCCCCGCATCCACGAGGCGTGCCAGCACCTTGCCGGAAACCCGGAACCCAAGATCGCTTTGTACCCGTGCCGCGACGGTCCCGGTGAACGCGCGCGACGCAACGGCCGCGCCCTGGATGGTGGCCGCCCGTACCAGCGGCGCTTCGGTCCGGGGATCGGATTGCTTGTTTTCGCCGCAGGCGACCAAGGCCAGCGGCAGTGCAGAGATGACAGCAGAGAGAACGAGGCGGCGGCGGAGCATAGAAATCCCGTAAAAGAGAAACAGGATTTCATTTTGAGACTAGTGACTAATTAAGTCAATAGTCACCATCGATTTTTCGCACTTATGGCGACAGGCTGCGCAGCACCAGGCTCGACAGTTGAGTCGGCGCGTCGTTGGAGTAATTTAAGCTGTACTGCAAGAGCAGCGGATTGAGGTAGGGGCGCATGACCAGGTAGATTGCGTCTGCCGCTTCGTCGAGCGGCGTCTTGCGTTCGAACTCCCCGGTTTCGCGTCCATGGCGCAAGATCTCCTGCAGCACTAACTGAATCCGCTCCTCATAGGTGCGCACCACTTCCCATTGTTCGCTAGCGGCCGAGGCCGCAATGTCATGGAGCTTGCGATCTTCAAAAAACAGGCGAAGGCTTGATTCGACGGCCACCTTGAACATGCGCCGAAGCTTTTCTGATGGGCGGTCGGTGCCGCCAACGGCGCTCGCGACATCAGTCTCGACCTGGTGCAGACAATTTGCGCAGATAAGTTCCCCGATGGCCTGCTTGGACTCGAAGAATTTATAGATGTAAGCCTTGGAAAAGCCGATGGCCTTGGCCAGGTCGGACACAGTGGTCTTTTCGTAGCCGTACAAGCGGAAGTGCTCGGTCGCTGCGGCAACGATTTGGTCTCGCACCTCGTGATCGATGGGGCCTCGGGCAGGGCCCGGATTAACGTTTGATTTGTTCATGTTCACACTTTACGCCTTGTCTTCGAATTCCACAATAAGTGACTGTTTCATGATATAGTCACTCCATTCCTCACCCTTTTCACTTCGCGGAAGATGCCCATGTTACTCAAACGCACTCTCTTCATGGTAGTCGTCGCCAGTCTTTCAGCCGGTTGCGCTGTCGGGCCGGATTACAGCCGGCCCCACACGCCTATGCCAGATCGCTACCTGGGCCAAGCGGCAGTCGAGCACCGGCACGCAAATGCCGCCGCCGACCTGCTCGTGTGGTGGGAAGGCTTTGGCGATCCCCAGCTCACCGGCTTCGTAACGCTCGCGCTGAAGCAGAATCTGGACCTCGCGCAGGCGTCCGCGCGCGTCGTCCAGGCGCGCGCGGGACTGGGGGCTGCGCATGCTGCGCTGCTACCTTCTGGCAACATCGGTGCCCAGGGCGCGCGGGCTTACCAGTCGGTTGAAACGCCATTGGGGCAAGTGTTGAATTCAAAGCCCGATTTCGATCGCTACGGCAACGCCTATGAGGCCAACCTCGGCGTTGGCTGGGAGCTGGACGTATTTGGTGGCGTGCGTCGCGGCCGGGAAGCGGCACTTGCCGAGTATCAGGCATCTGAAGCTGGCGCGGCGGCGGTACGGCTGGCGGTGGCGGCGCAGACCGCCGACATCTATATCAGCATCCGCGGACTGCAAACCCGCCTCGACGTCGCCCGCAGACAGGTACAGACGCAACAGGAGCTGCTGGCAACGATCAATCTGCTGTATGGCAAGGGCCTGGCCGCCGAGCTTCAGGTGCGCCAAGCCGAGGGCGCGCTCGCGCAGGTGCGGGCTGCGGTACCGGTCCTTGAAGCGGGGCTGGAGTCGGCCATGAATGCGCTGGATGTGATGCTGGGCACAGCGCCGGGTACGCACCGGGAGGAACTGGCGAATGCCCGCGTGATTCCGGCCGCCCCGCGCATCGCAGCAACCGGCGCGCCGGGCGATTTGCTCAGGCGCCGGCCTGATCTGATCGTGGCCGAACGCCGCCTGGCAGCGTCGACCGCCCGGATCGGCATGGCGATCGCCGAGTATTACCCCAAGCTCTCCTTCAGTGGGTTGATCGGCAGCGCGACGTCGGTCTCTAGTGGCAACCTGTTTACTGGTGGCGCAAGCCAGGCTGCCGGTGTGCTGGGTCTGCGCTGGCGTCTGTTCGATTTCGGCCGCATCAACGCGCAGATCGGCTTGGCCAAGGGCCAGGAAGCGGAGGCGCTGGCCGGATATCGGCTCGCCGTGCTGCGTGCTACCGAAGACGTGGAAAACGCCTTCTCGGCCTTGGTTAAGCGCGAGGACCAGGCCGGCATACTGGCTCAGGGCGTGGACTCGCTCAGCCGGGCGAGGGGGGCGTCGTTCGCGGCATATCAGAAAGGGGTCGTCAGCCTGATCGAAGTCTTGCAAGCCGACGAGAACTTGCTGCGTGCTTCCGATATGCGAGCACAGGCGCAAACCGAATCCGCACGCGCGGCGGTCGCCGCCTTCAAGGCACTCGGCGGCGGTTGGCAACCACGCGAATCCGAAGCGGTAGCGATCAGATAGGTACCACGCACCGAAAAGGTGGGCGAGGGCCGTTATCGCAATGCCGGCAACAGCTTATGATATATTTTGACAAGTATGATATAAATGAAACTTTCCTCATTGCTGTAACCCGGTTAGGAGCGCCATTTGAGCAGACCCCTCATTGTCATGGGCGACAAGACCAGTCATGGCGGCACCGTCATCAGCGCCGATCTCACCTTCGACATCAACGGCAAGTGCGTTGCGCGCGTCGGCGACATGACCGTTTGTCCCAAGTGCAAGGGGACTTTCGCTATCACGTCCGGGCCGAGTGACCTGGTGGACGGGTTCGGAAACGGCTATGCGCGTCATATGGACTTGACCGCATGCGGTGCGAGATTGATTTCCGGTCAAATAACCACAACCTGGTCGGACGAATCGTCAATCGGCGACCCTGCTGCCGAGGATAAGGCCGAGGCCCTGGCGGCCGCGGCTCAGATCGCGGCGGCCACGCAGTCTGGCGTGTGTTTGGATTGCCTGCTCAAGGCGGCGACCGTCGGCAGCGCGACTGTGGTGCGCGAGTGAAGGTACCGATCGATGTGGTCGCGCGGCTCGCGCAGTTACACCAGAGCATGTCCTCGTTGAGGCTATACGCCCTGGTTGACGGCGCACAGTATCGCGCGCACCTCGGGGAACCCTTAACGGCGCGGCAGGGCTTCTATCCATTATTCGCCAACACACCGGACGCAGCATTGGCCCATGCCGGGCCGTGGCTGGTCGATACTGAGCAAGCCAGCGAGGCGTTGATTGACGCGCTGGCCGCACTCGAGCAAGCGGCATCCGCCGTCACATGGTTGATTGCGCCGCAAGACCTTGGCGGTCTGGCCCAACTGCTGCAATTGAAGCTCGATATTGAATTGCCCGACGGTCGCACCGCGCTGTTACGCTTCTGGGACCCGCGTGTGCTGGTCGACTTGATTGAGATACTGGACCCCGGCCAACGCGAGGTGTTCTTCGCTCACATACATGAATGGCATCTGCTTCACAATGGACAACGAGCATGGCTCGGGAGGCAGCATGCTTCGACTCAGTGAAGTCCAGTGGCAAGCGCTTCAATCACGCGAAGCGCGCCAGTTCGTCGCCGCCGTGTGCGACCAGTTCCTGGCTAAGCGTCCTGACATGCAGGACCGGCCTGGTCGCGTGGAAGTGCAGTGCCGCATGCAGGCGGCGCATGACTACGCAGCCCGGATCGGCTTCACGTCTACGCCGCACATCGTGCGTTTGATGTACCTCGCCGCGGACGCGCCCGGCATTCACGACGACCAGTTGTTCGATGCCTACGTGCGCAAGCTCGGCGCAACGCCGGAACGACGGCTGGACGAAATACTTGCGGTAATGAACAAACGACTTGAAAGGGAATACTGATGGCAGCCATTGCGATCCCGGCGATAGAAGCGGTCGCGGCCCGCGTGCTCGTGGCGTTGGGTGTCGGCGCGGTAGCCGGTGCCGCTGATGATGCAGTGCGCACGCGCCAGAGGGAAGCCGATCAAGCCAAGTCCACGCCGATTGCACGCACGGACGCGCAGACCAAAGCCAAGGAGAAATGCAAGGAATGTCCGCCGGATACAGGCGCCCCTTTTAACCGGTCCACGGCGGGCTGGTCAGAGACGTCGATAGCGTATCAGGCGCGCATCACCGGCCTTCCGGTTGGGCCTGCGTTTATCACAGAATGGATGTTCGGCGGCGTGACCTTCGACGGATTCGACTCCAGCCAGTGTATGCTCAAGGAAGCCAAGGCAAGGTACGACCAGTTCTTCGACGATTTTGGCGACCCGCAAGAGTGGTGGAAAGGTGATGAGCCATTGCTGGCCGAGGCGGCCAGGCAATCAGCGGTCGCAAAGCCGGTACCGCCCGTCCAACTTCGCTGGTACTTTATGCAAGCCATGAGTTATCGGTTTTTCTCGAAAGCGTTCGCGGCCATGCGGTTGCCAATCGAGACGGTGTTTTGTCCATGAAACGTCCCTACGAACTTACGGCCATATTCCGTCGTGCCAACGGCCTTGAGGTAACGAAGATGTTGGGCGAATTGTACGAACTCGTGCCCGATTTTCTTGCCTGTTCACCGACGCTTGGTGCTTGGCTTCTCAAGGGAAATACTAAGGAGGAGGCATTTCTTTATGAGGTCTTTGGGCCTGCAGGTCCAACCCCTGCGGCAATCGCCGTGTTGACCGAATCCTTGAAGCACGAGGTCGACCCGCGCATCGTCAGCATGTGGAATGGCCGTGAAGGCAGCGAAGGCGCGTCCGTTCAGTACGTTGGACGGCTAGCGCCGGAAACAAGTATGGTGGTGGTGCGTGCCAAACCGGGCGCCTTCGCAGAGGATTGGCAACCCGTCGCAAGTCTGATTCGCAAATCCGTAGAGCTATGGCATCCCCCAATCGTGACGCTTGAGTCTGCCGGCTACTTTGACAAAAAGACGTTCAAAGACCGCCCCGGTGTTGGCTGGATGTTGTATGTATCCAAGATCCTCACCGTTCAGCAAGTCCCGGAGGCCCGTGCCTTGGTGCCGGTGTTTGGAGGCGACAAAAAACAGATCGGCACCATCATCGTCAGCGTTACCGACGCGCCGTTCTCGGATGAAAATCCGGAACACGTCAAGATCGCCAACGCCATCGAAATCCGTTTGGTCGATCAAGACTTGCTGCCTCGATACGCGGACCTCTGAACGACTCGGACCCTAGAGGGTGGGCTGCATGCGGTTGTTTCACCCCGGACATTCCTACGCATAGGTTAAACTGACAACGAAAAACCTTGTCTAACAGTTTTCCCGGCTTGAAGGAGCTTTTCCATGCGCACGCTAACTATTGCGATCATGTCCCTGGTCATCGCGGCCAGCGCTGCCCAGGCAGCGCCGCCGGAGTCCACCCATCCCATTCTCGGCATCTGGCGCCTGACTTTACCCGATGGCAGCTGCTCGGAAACATACCGTTTCCGAGGCGACGGTACCACCCTGGTGACCAGCGCAGAAGAAGTGTCGGAAAGCGAATTCGACATTCCCGCCAAGCCCAGCGCCAAAGGCTTTTACAAGCTGACTGACCGCATCGTCAAGGATAACGGCAAGAAGGATTGCAGTGGCGCCATCATGAAGGTCGGCACCAAGGCCACCAATTTCATCCAGTTCCACCCGTCCGGCGGCATGTTTGTCATGTGCGTGCGCGAGTCGCTGGACGCCTGCATCGGCCCGTTCGAACGCGTGATGGGGCAGGGAACCTGAGCAGCATGCTGACGGTCGGGCTGATCTCCGATACCCATGGCCTGCTGCGCCCTGAAGCGCTGGCAGCGCTGGAAGGCTGCGACCATCTGATCCACGGCGGCGATATCGGCAACGCCGCCATTCTCGACACCCTGCGCGCCATCGCTCCCTTGACCGTAGTACGCGGCAATAACGACACCGGCGCCTGGGCCGAGGGCATTCCGGCCTCCGCCGTGCTCGAACTCGAGGCGGTGACGATCTACGCCGTGCACGACCTGAACACCATGACCATCGACCCTGCCGCGCAAGGCGTGCGGGTGGTCGTGTCGGGCCACTCGCACCGCCCCGCCGTGCAGGAGCGCGATGGCGTCCTTTACGTCAATCCGGGCAGCGCCGGCCCGCGCCGCTTCTCGCTGCCGGTTTCGCTGGCGCACCTGACCGTCGATGGCGGCAAGGCAAGCGCCCGGCTGGTCGATCTGAAACCGGCCTAGCCGTTCCGCACAAGGCGGCCGATTTCGCTTACAGTATGACCGTGCTACATTGCATTCCTTTCAATCTTCTCATTGCCGGACGGAGTCCCGATGTCATTCAAGCCTTTTTCCTATCTGCGGCGCGGCCTTAGCTGGTCGTGGCGGGCGGTCGACGCCACCCGCAGGTTCGTGCTCAACCTGCTGTTCCTGCTGATCGCCATCGCCATCCTGATCGCCATTTTCAGCAGCGCCAAGCCGATCGGGCCCAAGACCGCGCTGGTGCTCGATCTCAAGGGCAGCCTGGTCGAGCAGCACAGCGGCACGGTGCGTGACGCGATCATCGCCAATGCCGGCGGCGAAGCGCGCCGCTCGATCCAGTTGCGCGACGTGCTGACCGTGCTCGACGCGGCCGCGCGCGACAGCAACATCAGCAGCGTGGTGCTGCTGGTCGAAGAACTCGACGAGGCCGGGCTGGCCACGCTGCATGAAGTGGGCGCCGCGCTCGACCGGGTCAAGGCGGCCGGCAAGCCGGTGGTGGCCTGGGCCGGCAGCTACGACCAGCGCCAGTACCTGCTGGCCTCGCACGCCAGCGAAGTGTATGTGCATCCGATGGGCAGCGTGGGCATCCGCGGCCTGGGCCGCTACCGCAGCTACTACCGCGACGCGCTCGACAAGCTGGGCGTGACGGTCAATCTGGTCAAGGTCGGCACCTACAAGAGCGCAGCCGAACCCTTCATCGGCAATGGCCCGTCGCCG
>CBFGOU010000199.1:0-7930 GCA_965650445.1 uncultured Oxalobacteraceae bacterium
TGCAGGATGCCGACCTTGATGGTGTCGGCCGCGTGGGCCGACAGGCCGCTCATCAGCAGCGCCGCGCCGGCGGCGATGCGGGTCATGGAAGCGACGAATGTACGACGGTTTTGCATGGTGTTCCCCTTGATGTTGTAGGTGAGATCAGTACTGGAATTGCATGGCCACGACGAACTTGTCGTTTTTCGCGCTGCCGACCTTGGTCTGCGAATAGGTCGCGCTGACCTGGGCGTTGTAGCCTTCGATGATGTAGTTCAGGCCGACATCGGTCTGCTTGGTATCGAGCTTGGTGTCAGGCGAAAACTTCTGGAAGCGCAGGAAGGGCTGGAACTTGCCGGTGATGAAGGACACGCCGGCCAGGTAAGCCTTGCCCTGCTCGGCCAGGATCACGCCGTCGGTGTCGTAGTCGTAGTAGGCAGCCTCAAAGGCGATGGCGTTACCGGGCGAGAGTTTTTTCTCCAGCAGGAAGTCGACGCTGTACGAGGTGTAGTCGCCCGATGCGAGCGCCGTCAGCACGCCGTTCTTCTGGTAGCGCGCGGCCAGGCCGACGGCCAGGATATCCTTGGCGCCGAGGTAGTTGCCGGTGCCGTAGTAGCCCGGTTCGGCATCCCAGAAGTCGGCCTGGACCCGGCCGGCGTACATCAGGCTGTCGCTGGACTTGTTGCCGGCGGCGCTGGCCTGGCTTTGGGTCAGGCTGCCGACGCCGAAGGTGCGGCCTTCGAAGGCGCCGAAGGAATAGCCGAGCTTGCCGCCGTTGAGGTCACCCCACACCACCACGCCATCGTCGCGGCCGCGGAAAATGCCGCCGTTGTAGCCGTAGCGCGAAGCCACCCCGGCCCAGTAGCCGCCGCCCGTCGAATAATAGGGGCCGGCCATGTTGGCGCGGTCGCTGGGCGAGAGCAGGCGGCCGGCCCAGATGTTCAGTTCAGGCGAGATGGCGAACTGGGCGGCGGCGTCGAGTACGCGGATCTGCTCGCCGTCCCATTCGGTGTTGAACATCCCCTTGATGTTTTTCGACAGGGAGCCGCCGAAGAACAGGCGGGCGCTGTCGAGGTGAAAGTCGCTGGAGCGGGAGGTGCCGTTGGGCGCGCCATCCTCGGCGCTGGTGTAGCTGCCGCGCATGCCGAACCCGGCGGTGATGGATTTATCGTCGCCGAAGTTGACGGTCGCGCCGGCCTGGGCTTGCATTGCCGGCAAGGCTGCGATTGCCGCCAGCAGTACGCCTTTACTCACTGTAAAACGCATCATTACCCCTTGTATCGTGGATGGAAACCGTACGGTTTTATTACCGCTTGTTATTTCCAGAGTAATCACTCGACAGGGGGGCGGATATACGTCATGTTGCGTACAGACGTGTTCAGGCAACAATGAAGCGCGGGCCAGAGCCATAAATTGCACGCGGAAATATCTTGGCTGTCGTATAGTAGACGCGAGTCAACGCCCCCTTACCTACAGGAGATCTAACGCCATGAAAAAAATGATTGTCGCTATCGCCGCCATGTTCATTGCCGCCGGCGCGTACGCCGCGCCGACGGCGCAGCAAAGCAAGATGACCACTTGTAATGCGGACGCGGCCGGCAAGAAGGGCGACGAGCGCAAAGCGTTCATGAAAGAGTGCCTGAGCGCCAAGCCGGCCGAGAAGCCGCTGACTGCGCAGCAGAGCAAGATGAAGACCTGCAATGCCGATGCCGCCGGCAAGAAGGGCGACGAGCGCAAGGCGTTCATGAAGACCTGCCTGAGCGCTAAATAACGCCGTCCTCGCGCACGCGGGGACGACTGGTCAGAAGCCGCCGCCGCCAGGGCCACCGCCGCCCGGCATGCCGCCGCGCCGGCCGCCGCCGCCCTCGCCCTGGCGCCGGTTATTGCGTTCCCCCTGGCTCGGCGGGTTCAGCCCGCCAAACCGATACGACAAGCCCAGATAGGCGATGCGCCCGGTATATCGGCGCACGCTGTTCTCGCGCAGGATGTCGGTATCGATGACATTTTCGTTCCTGTTCGAATCGAACACATCGGTCACGTTGAGCAGCATGCTCAAACGCGGCGTGAGTACGTGGCGCCAGCTGACATTGGCCGTCGAGTTCGGCTTACGGTAGCCCTGGAAGGTCAGCATTTTCCCCTGCCGCATCAGCATCAGTTGCAGCTGGTTGCTCTCGCTGAGCTGATAGCTGAACCTGCCCTTGACGCTCAGCGATCCCGATGAGCGGGTGTCCTCGTCGTCGTTTTCGTCGAGTACGGTGCGCTGATTGACGCCGACATTGCCGCTCAGGTCGACACGCAAGCCAGGCAAGGGCTTGCCGCTGAACGAGAATTCCAGTCCGCCAGACTTGTTGCTGCCGCGGTTTTCGCGTGTGGTCAGCAGCACGTTGTCGGACACAAAATAGTGGCGCTCTGAAATCAGGTCGGTTTCGTTCTTGGCGTACAGGCGCACATTGGCGTCGAATCCGGCCAGCACGGTTTCGTAACCCAGTTCGATCTGGTCGATCCTGGTCGGCTTGAGGCTCGGGTTACCGGACGACACGTTGAACTCGTCGCGGTAGATCACATACGGATTGAGGTCGTTGACATTGGGCCGGCGGATCCGCCGTGCGTAAGCCAGGCGGAAGGTGCTCTTGTCGCCGGCCTTGTAGGTGGCGTAGGCGCTCGGAATATAGCTGACATACGTGTTGCGCGCGTCGATCGCCGAGGTCAGCTGATGGATATCGATGTCGGTGTATTCGGTGCGCAGGCCGCCCAGCACGTTCCAGCGCTCGTTCAAGCGCATCTGGAACGTGCCGTACAGCGCCAGATTCTTTTCGTTGACTTCGAAGCGGTTGGTGCGCGCCAGGTTGACCGTTTCCAGCGCCGTGGCCGGATCGATGCTGACGTAACGGGTGTCGAAAGCGCCATCGGTTTCGGCCAGCTTGAAGCCGAGCTTGAGCAGGCCGCCCGCGGCGGGCCGCTCGTAGTCGCCGGTGAAGTCGGCGATGCGGTTTTCATTGCCGGTGCGCTGGGCGCTGCGCTGGTCGATGGCGCCCGGCGGCCGTACCACATAGCTGTTGCCGTACCCGCTGTCGCTGTCGTTCTTCGAGGACGACAGGCGGAAGTCGAGCTTGAGGATCTCACCGTCGAGATCGCCCTTGTGGTCCAGATGAGCCCCCCAGCCATAGTTGATGCTGTCGCCCTTGCGCGCGCTGTTGCGCTGGTAGTCGCTGGCGACGCTGTCGTCGACGTTGTAGCTGACATAGTGGTCGAGGCCGCGCTGGTCGTTGCTGCGCTTGTTATACGACCAGCTGCCTTGCAGGCGGTCCTGGTCGCCGAAGTTATAGCCAGCCATGCCGTTCAGGCCGAGCGAATCGTTGAGCCCTCGGGAGCTCGAGTCCTGGGTGCTGCGCGCGGCGTCGCCGTTGAGCGGATTGATGCGGTCGCGCACGTCCTGGTAGGTCGAATCCCGTCCATCGTGACGGAAATTGGCGCCGCCCTGAAAGGAGGCGCGTCCCTCGTTATAGCTGCCGGACACGCTGGAGTTGTAGCGCCCGCCGCTGCCGCCATTGACATTGGCCACGCCCACGCCGCCGGGACGCTTGTTACGGCGCATCACCAGATTGAGGATGGGGCCGCCCCCTCCTTCGTTGCCGAACTGGGCGCCGGGATTGTTAATGACTTCGATCGACTCGATGTCGTCGGACGGCAAGGCGTTCAGGGCTGCGCCGCGGTTGTCGCCCTGCAGCATGGCGGACGGCTTGCCGTCGACCAGAATCTGGACATTGGTGCTGCCGCGCAGGCTGACGGTGCCGTCGGGGTCGACCGATACCGAGGGCACGTTGTTGAGTGCGTCGGCGGCCGAATTATTGGTCGAGCCGATGTCGGACTTGACGTCGTAGACCTGGCGGTCGATGCGGTTGGTGGGGCGCTCGGCGCTGACCTCGATGGAGGTGATCTCGGCTGGCACGGGGGCGGGCTTGGGCACTTCCCTGGCTTTCGGCGGCGCCGGGGCGGGCGTTTGCGCCAAGGCCGTCTGGCTCAGGACGCAGGTGGCGATCAGCAGGGACAGCTTGCGCCGCCGGAAAGGGCTTGGTGTGCTCATGGTCGAGTGTTTAGATGGATTCGTCGCCTTGCCAACTATACCGAGCTGCAATGGCGAAATGTTTTGTCAGCACCACACTTTACCAAATAATCAGTTGCTCGATTAAGAATGTTCCGCTGTATGTACGGAAACACCCGCGCCGCGCTCAGACGAGGACACGCACCGAAATAGCACCCCGTTTTGGTGCATGAAACTTTCCATGACTGCCAAGTACGACAGATTAACTAATGGAATCATGTACTTACCAATATGCACCAAAATGGAATGAAAATTGCTTAATAGGTGCCCACCTTCAACTTTTTTGCACCATTTTTGGGAGTTCTACATGATTGGAAGTAATTCAGCGGCCGATGCTTTGTTCATCCTGCTCGGCGGCATCATGATTCTGGCGATGCACGCCGGATTCGCGTTTCTCGAGCTGGGCACGGTCCGCAAGAAAAACCAGGTCAACGCGCTGGTGAAGATCATTGCCGACTTCGCCATCTCGACCATCGCGTATTTCTTCGTGGGTTACAGCGTCGCGTACGGCGTGGGTTTTTTCTCCAGCGCCGAGGTGCTCTCCGCCAAAAATGGCTATGAGCTGGTGAAATTTTTCTTCCTGCTGACGTTTGCCGCCGCGATTCCGGCCATCATTTCGGGCGGCATCGCCGAGCGCGCGCGGTTTTATCCGCAGCTGATCGCCACCGCCTTGCTGGTCGGCTTCATTTATCCGTTTTATGAAGGCATCGTGTGGAACCAGCGCTTCGGCGTGCAGGCTTGGATCAAGGCCGCCTTCTCGGCCGAATTCCACGATTTCGCCGGATCGGTCGTGGTCCACGCGGTGGGCGGCTGGGTGGCCTTGCCGGCCGTGCTGTTGCTGGGTGCACGCCGCGGCCGCTATTCCAAGAGCGGCGCGATCGCGGCCCATCCGCCCTCGTCGATCCCGTTCCTGGCCCTGGGCGCCTGGATTCTGACCGTGGGCTGGTTCGGCTTTAACGTGATGAGCGCGCAGACCCTGGACAAGATGAACGGCCTGGTGGCGGTCAATTCGCTGATGGCGATGGTGGGCGGCACGCTGGTGGCGCTAATGCTGGGCAAGAACGACCCGGGCTTCGTCTACAACGGTCCACTGGCCGGCCTGGTGGCGGTGTGCGCCGGCTCCGACCTGATGCATCCGCTGGGCGCGCTCATCACCGGCGGCGTGGCCGGGGCGATTTTCGTGTGGATGTTTACGCTGACCCAAAACCGGTGGAAGATCGACGATGTGCTGGGGGTGTGGCCGCTGCATGGCCTGTGCGGCACCTGGGGCGGCCTGGCGGCCGGTATTTTCGGCCTGAAGGAACTGGGCGGCATGGGCGGCGTCAGTTTTACGGCGCAAGCGGCCGGCACCGCGCTGGGCGTGCTTATCGCGGTGGTGGGCGGCTATGCCATTTATGGTCTGCTGAAACTGACCGTGGGCATACGTCTGGATGCGGAACAGGAATTCCAGGGCGCCGATCTGTCGATCCACCACATCACCTCGACTGCGGAACGGGAAACGAACTGGTAGTGTTTTTTGCTAACTGCTCGTGAAAAACGGCCAAAACGCGACGATGTCTGCCGAAAGGGCGAGGCGGAGGACCCATCCGCCTTGCAACTCTATCCATACCCAACTAAAATCAGCCGACCTGTCCCGTTTCCACCCCGCATTCCTCTAAGCCGATTCACCCTCATGAAAAAACCTGCCGCGCTGCACGAAGCGAACACCTCTGAGCCGCGCCTGTACCGCGTCGTCGCCAGCCGCATCCAGGATCTGATCCGCGACGAAGCCATCAAGGCCGGCGAGCGCTTGCCGGCCGAACGTGAACTGGCCGCCAAGCTCACCGTGAGCCGCGCTTCGCTGCGCGAGGCGCTGATCGTGCTGGAACTGTCGGGCATCGTCGAGGTGCGCGGCGGTTCGGGCGTGTATGTGTCGGAACAGGCACAGGCCCAGCCGGACGTGCCGGAAGTCGGCCCGGGTCCGTTCGAGGTACTGGCGGCGCGCCGGGTGATCGAGTCGGAAATCGCCGCGATCGCCGCCAAGATGGCCACCGATTCGGCCATCGATGCGATTTTGAATGCCGTGCAGGAAATGGAACGCGATCATGAAGACCGCGCCAGCAACGAGCAGGCCGACCGCAATTTTCACCTGGCGATCGCACGCGCGACCGGCAACACGGCCCTGGTCGGGGTCACCGAATACCTGTGGAACCAGCGTGGCAGCCTGTGGCACAAGCTGAAACAACACTTCCAGACGGAAGAATTGCGCAAGACTACGCTGCTGGACCACCGCAAGGTGCTGGAAGCGATCGCGGCGCATGACGTCACCGGTGCCCGCCAGGCGATGCGCGCCCACCTGGAACGGGTCACCCGGACCTTCTCGCGCGGCTGATCCCGCAACACAATTGGCCGGTCCAGATTGCAGGATTGGTCAGACCAATCTAGAATAGCTCGCAGACTAACTACGCGAGCCATTCATGTCCCTTCCTTTTTCCTCCCGTCTGCTGGGCGGCGCCGTGCTGGCGTGCGCCGCGCTCTCCCCGGCCCTGGGCGCCGATAAGCCGATTCGCGTGATCCTGGTCGGCGACTCGACCATGGCGACCAGGTCCGGCTATGGCGATGCGCTGTGCAAGCGCTTCGTTCCCGAAGTGTCGTGCATCAATCTGGCGCGCGGCGGCCGCAGTTCGGGCAGCTTCCGCGCGGAAGGCCGCTGGGACGAGGTGCAGGCACTGCTGCGCGACAACGCGGCCTACAGCGCCAGCTATGTGCTGGTGCAGTTCGGTCACAACGACCAGCCGGGCAAGCCGGGCCGCTCGACCGATCTGGTCACCCAATTTCCGGCCAACATGGCGCGCTACGCCAGCGAAGTCAAGGAGCTCGGCGGCGTGCCGGTGCTGGTGACGCCGCTGACCCGGCGCACTTTCCGCGGCGCCTATCTGCGGGACGACCTGGCGCCGTGGTCTGCCGCTACCCGGCGCGTGGCGACCGCACAAAAGGTGGCGCTGCTGGACCTGAACAGCCTGTCCGCCGCCGCGGTGCAAAAAATGGGCAGCGAAGAAGCCGACACCCTGGCCCAGGAACCGCCGCCGGCCAGGCCGCCTGCGCAGACGGGCGCAACGGCCGCGACCGAGCCGCAGGGCACGCCCAAGAGTGCGTTCGACCGCACGCATGTGGGACCGAAGGGCGCTGAACTGTTTTCCGGCATGGTGGCGGGCGAGCTCAAACGCCTGATTCCATCGATCGGCAAGTGGCTGCGCCAGCCATGATGCATTTGCCAAAGTGTGCACTCGCTCTGGCCGCAGCCCTGTGCGCGAACGCGTCGGCCGATCCGGCGCGCGAGGCCGCGCCGGCGGGTGGCTGGGCGTACGAGGCCGGCGGCACGCGCGGCGGCGCCCAGGCGCTTGCCGAGCACGTCTATACGGTGCGCAACCGCGCCGAGCTGATGGCCGCGATTGCACGCGGCGGCAAGCAGCCGGCGATCATCCAGGTCGCCGGCCTCATCGACATGAGCGAGGGACGGCCGTTCGCCAGTACGCGTGACCAGGCCGAACGCGGTACGGTGGCGCTGCCCAGCAACACCACGCTGATCGGCAGCACGCCGGACGCCGGTTTCATCCACGCCAGTCTGCTGGTGCACAAGGCCTCGCAGGTGATCATCCGCAATCTGAAGATCCGTAATCCTTGCGACGTGGGGCCAGTGTGGGACCCGCACGATGGGTCCAGGGGCAACTGGAATTCGCTGTTCGACGGCATCACGGTGACCGCATCCGAGCACGTCTGGATCGATCACAACAGTTTTACCGATGCGCCCGATACCGACGACAAAGCGGCCGTGGAAAACGGCATGCTCAAGCAATGCCACGATGGCGC
>CBFGOU010000200.1:0-7913 GCA_965650445.1 uncultured Oxalobacteraceae bacterium
GCCACCGTCCAGAACGATGCGATGGAGTCGCGCGTGGTGCACGCGCTGTTCGGCGATACGGTCGCGGTCAGTTCGACCAAGGCGGCCACTGGCCACGCGCTGGGCGCGGCGGCGGCCCTGGAAGCGGCCTTCTGCTGGCTGGCCATGCAGGACGATCACCCGCCCGGCCTGCTGCCGCCGCAGCTATGGGACGGCGTGCCTGATCCCGTGCTGCCGGCGCTGAACGTGGCCGCCCCCGGCGCCACCCTTGGCCGGCCGCTCGACTATGCCTTGAGCAGTTCCTTCGCCTTCGGCGGCGCCAATGCCGCCCTGGTGTTCGGGAGGATGCGGTGAACGCGGCCGTGTTCCCGCCGCTGCGCAGCCTGGTGCCGCACCAGGGCGGGATGGTGTTCCTCGAGCGCGTGGTCGACGCCACCGCCGACAGCCTGTGCGCCGAGTTGACCATCGGCGAAGGCACCGTGTTTTTCGACGGCGCCGGGGTCGGCGCCTGGGTCGGCATCGAGTACATGGCGCAGGCGATCGCCGCGCACGCGGGCTACCTGGCGCGGCAGCGCGGCGAGGCTGTCAAGGTCGGCTTCCTGCTCGGCGCGCGGCGCTACAGCAGCAGCACGCCCCGGTTCGCGCTGGGCACGGTGCTGCATGTGCGCGCGCAGCACGTGCTGCAGGGCGAGAACGGGCTGGCCGCCTTCGACTGCCGCATCGACGATGCGGCCAGCGGCGCCACGCTGGCGACGGCCACCATCACCGTCTTCCAGCCGGATAACGTCAATGAATTTTTGCAGCGGAGTGTGTAGATGAGCAGCATCAGCAGTAACAATCAGACCGTGCTTGTGACCGGATCGTCGCGCGGGATCGGCAAGGCCATCGCCCTGCGTCTGGCGCGCGACGGCTACGACATCGTGGTCCATTGCCGCAGTGCGCGCGAGCAGGCCGGCGAGGTGGCGCGCGCGGTCGAGGCGCTGGGCCGCAAGGCGCGCGTGCTCCAGTTCGATATCGGCGAGCGCGAGGCCAGCGCGGCCGCGCTGGAAGCCGACATCGGTGAGCATGGCTGCTATTACGGCGTGGTGTGCAATGCCGGCGTCGCGCGCGACAACGCGTTTCCTGCCATGAGCGGCGAGGATTGGGACATCGTCCTGAAGACCAACCTGGACGGCTTCTACAACGTGCTCAATCCGCTCGTCATGCCGCTGGTCCAGCGCCGCAAGCCGGGCCGCATCGTCACGCTGGCATCGGTGTCGGGGCTGATCGGCAACCGCGGGCAGGTCAATTACAGCGCGGCCAAGGCCGGCATCATCGGCGCGACCAAGGCCCTGGCGCTGGAACTGGCCAAGCGCGCCATCACCGTCAACTGCGTGGCGCCGGGCCTGATCGAAACCGACATGATCGGCGACGTCCCGCTGGATGAAGCGCTCAAGCTGATTCCGGCGCGCCGGGTCGGCAAACCGGAGGAAGTGGCTGCCGCGGTCAGCTACCTGATGAGTGAAGACGCCGGCTACGTGACGCGCCAGGTCATCTCGGTCAACGGAGGCCTGGCATGAACCGCCGCGTCGTCGTCACCGGCATGGCCGGTATCAGCCCGCTGGGCAATGACTGGCCCACCATCCGCGCCCGCCTGGGCGAGTACCGCAACGCCATCGTGCGCATGGAAGACTGGGCCGGCTATGAGGGGCTCAACACCAACCTGGCCGCGCCGGCCATGGACTTCGAACTGAGCGCGCGCTTCAACCGCAAGACCATGCGCAGCATGGGCCGGGTGGCGGTGATGGCCACGCGCGCCTGCGAGCTGGCGCTGCTGGACGCCGGCCTGCTGGACGATCCGCTGGTGACCAGCGGCGAGATGGGCGTGTCCTTCGGCTCGTCAGCCGGGACCCCCAGCGCGATCGGCGACTTTGGCCGCATGATGGACGAGCGCAGCACGCGCGGCATCACGGCCACGACCTACATCAAGATGATGGCGCATACGGCGCCGGTGAATATCGGCGTGCTGTTCGGCCTGACCGGGCGGGTGTTTACCACCTCGTCGGCCTGCACCTCGGGCAGCCAGGGCATCGGCTATGCCTATGAGGCCATCAAGAACGGCAAGCAGCTGGCCATGCTGGCCGGCGGCGCCGACGAACTGGACGCCACCGAGGCGGCGGTGTTCGACACGCTGTTCGCCACCAGCGTCCATAACGACCAGCCGGGCACCACCCCGCGCCCGTTCGACCGCGCGCGCGACGGCCTGGTGATCGGCGAGGGCGCCGGCTGCCTGGTGCTGGAAGAGCTGGAGCACGCCGAGCGGCGCGGCGCCACCATCTATGCCGAGATCGTCGGCTTCGGCACCAATAGCGACGGCTGCCACGTGACCCAGCCCAATGCCGTGACCATGCGCGGCGCCATGCGGCTGGCGCTGGCCGATGCCGCGCTGGCGCCGCCGGCGATCGGCTACATCAATGCGCACGGCACCGCGACCGAACAGGGCGACATCGCCGAGTCGCAGGCCACCGCCGAGGTGTTCGGCGAGCGCGTGCCAGTCAGTTCGCTGAAAAGCTATATGGGTCACACGCTGGGCGCCTGCGGCGCGCTGGAAGCGTGGATCAGCATCGAAATGATGCGCGAAGGCTGGTTCGCGCCAACGATCAATCTGAATGAGGTCGATCCGCGCTGCGGCGCGCTCGACTTCATCCAGGGCGAGGGCAGGCGGCTCGACTGCGAGTACGTCATGTCCAACAATTTCGCGTTCGGCGGCATTAACACGTCGCTGATTTTTAAGAAGTTTGGCTAATCGGGAGAACCCATGAAAAAGACAGTGACAGTATTGGCGCTGATGGCAGCGGCAGCGGTGGGCAGCATGCCGGCACAGGCGGCGAACAAGAAGGTGATGTTGCCGATTTCCGGCGCCATGAACGACAACGATGCCAAGGCCAAGCTGGGCGAGGAAGTGCAGTTTTTCTTCGGCAAGAATACCGCGACCCCCAAAGTGCTGGAAAAGCTGGGTTCGGACAAGACCAGCCAGAAGACCAACGCCTTCGCCAAATCGGACCAGAAGGTATGTCACTGGGCATTCCTGTCGGCCATGTTGAGCCTGCAAAAGCGTGCGCGCGAACTCAAGGCCAACGCGGTGATTAATATCGTCAGCAATTACGACAATGTCGAGTACTCCAGCGACACCGAGTTCGAATGCCACGTGGGCAATGTGGTGGGCGGCGTGGCCCTGAAGGCTGACTTCGTCCGTATCGCCGACAAGAAGTAATCGCGACGCTCACTTTACCGAAAGACATGCCATGAATAAAAATTTTACGAGCGCGCTGGTCGCATCGAGTATCGTGTCGGTCGCCCTGCTGCAGGGTTGCGCGACCACGATCAAGGCCAGCTCCACCACCAACCCGCCGCCTGCCGAGGCGTTTTCCGCGTACGGACGGATCGAGGTGCGCCCCGTCGTGTTCAAGAGTGGCTACATGGGCAATTCGGCAGGCCTGGCCAAGATCGAAGAAAATCTCAAGAAAAATCTGAGCGAGCCGCTGCAACGCTGGAACGCCCGCCCGGCCAACGGCCGCACCCTGATCGTGCAGCCGGTGGTGGACGAACTGGCCTTCAAGCATGGCGCCGAGCGCGTATTGCTGGGGCCCCTGGCAGGCAGTTCGGGCGTGCTCATGACCATCGACATCAAGGATGCCAATGGCAAGGTGATCGCCCATCCTGAATTCTTCCAGCGTGCCCAGGCGATGGGCGCCGGATTTACCTTCGGCGTGCACGATAACCTGATGCTTACCCGCGTCGCCAATCTGGCCAGCAGCTATATGGTCGCCAACTACGAGCGCGCCGTCGGCGGTCCGACTGGCGCGGACGACAAGAACGTCGGCGCGAACTAGTCGCCGTGAACCGCGCCAGCGTCTGGCTGCTCGACAGCCGCCAAGCCGATGCGCCGCCACCGGCGCGCTGGCTGAGCGAGAGCGAGACGGTGCGCTACCTGCGCTTTGTGCGTCCTGCGCGCCAGCGCCAATTCCTGCTCGGCAGGATGCTGGCGCGCCAGGCCATCGGCGCCTTGCTGGGCATCGATGCGCATGCCGTGGTGCTGGAGGAGCGCACCGGACTGGCGCCGGCATTGGCCAGCCCGGTTGCGCCGCGGCTGGGTTTAAGCATTTCACACAGCGGCCCATGGGTGGCCTGCGCGGTCAGTGCCGATAATAATTTAGGACTGGACATCGAAGTGCGCGACGCGCAGCGCGACCTGACGGCCCTGGCGGAACACGCATTTCCAGCGCAGCAATCTGAAGCCTTGGGGCGCCTCGCGCCGGCCGAGCGGCTGGCGCGGTTTTATGCCCTGTGGTGCGCCCAGGAAGCGCAGATCAAGCTGGGCGGGGAGGGCGCGCCGTGCGTGCACCTGGATCACCCGGAACTGGCGATCGCGTTATGCAGTACGCATAAACTGGACGCCATCGACATCAAGCTCAGCGGCTGACGCCGACCAGCTTGTGCACCAGTTCCGACGAGGTCGATGCGGAAAACTTCTTCATGAGCTTGGCGCGGTGCATTTCCACCGTGCGCGGACTCAGGCCGGTATCGCGCGCAATCAACTTGCTGGTCTTTCCTTCCACCAACAAGGCGGCGATTTCCCGTTCGCGCGCGGTCAGTTCGGCCGTCACCGGGCGCTTTTCACTGAGATCCTCGAACGTCCAGATGCCTGCTCCGAGCGCCTGTTTTGAGTCGAGCGCGCGGCCGCTCACATGGCACCAGAACAGCTCGCCGTTGGCGCGCCGCATGATGCGCTCGTCGGAATACACGCCGCGCACGTTCATCACCGGCACGATGCGCCCGCCGGTGCGCAGGAACTCATCCATGGTCGGATAGAGCAAGCGAAACGATTCCCCATTGAGCGCCCCGGGGGCGTAGCCGAACATCGCGGTCAGGGCGTTATTGCTGGCCTGGATCACGCGATCGACCGAAATGCACATCCCCACGGGGGCGTGTTGGAAGATGATTTCGTAATCGATAGCGTAAGGTGGATTCATCTGATGCAGATCAAGGGCCTTTGGTGTGGATATGCAAGTAAAACTGTGCGTAGTTCTACGGTATTGTGCTTTGGGCTAGCGTATTTTATGCTGACTTTCTGCTCTGGGCCACGCGGCGGTCTCACATCGTCTTATTATAGTTGGCGGAGCGAGCAATCTGGACAATCACAACAAGGACGCGTAATGAACAAAGTTTATCCTGACGCGGTATCGGCACTGGAAGGCATCGTGCGCGATGGCCAGACCATCGCCGTGGGCGGCTTCGGCCTGTGCGGCATTCCCGAAGCGCTGATCCTGGCGCTGCGCGATTCGGGCGTGACCGGCCTGACCGCCATTTCGAACAATGCCGGTGTAGACGATTTCGGACTGGGCCAGCTGCTGACCACCCGCCAGATCAAGAAAATGATTTCGTCCTATGTGGGCGAAAATAAAGAGTTTGCGCGCCAGTACCTGGCCGGCGAACTGGAACTGGAATTCACCCCGCAAGGCACCCTGGCCGAGAAGCTGCGCGCCGGCGGTGCCGGCATTCCGGCCTTCTTCACCAAAACCGGGGTCGGCACCATCGTGGCCGACGGCAAGGAAGTACGCGAATTCGATGGCGAACAGTACGTCATGGAACGCAGCCTGGTGGCCGACGTCGCGCTGGTCAAGGCCTACATGGCCGACCGCGCGGGCAACCTGGTCTACCGCAAAACGGCGCGCAACTTCAACCCCAACGTGGCCATGGCAGGCAAGGTCACCATCGTCGAGGTGGAAAAGCTGGTGGAGGTCGGCGAGATCGATCCCGACCAGGTCCATACCCCCAGCATTTTCGTGCACCGCATCGTGGTCAATCCGCAGCCGGAAAAGCGCATCGAACAACGCACCGTGCGTGCCAACCAAGCCTGAAACGGAGACTGAACATGGCATGGACTCGTGATCAAATGGCCGCCCGCGCGGCCAAGGAATTGCAGGATGGTTTTTACGTCAACCTGGGCATCGGCTTGCCGACGCTGGTGGCGAACTACGTTCCCGACAATATCGAAGTGTGGCTGCAGTCCGAGAACGGCTTGCTGGGCATCGGCCCGTTTCCCACCGACGCGCAGGTCGACGCCGACCTCATCAACGCGGGCAAGCAGACCGTCACGGCGTTGCCGGGCGCGTCCTACTTCAGCTCGGCCGATTCCTTCGGCATGATCCGCGGCGGCAAGATCAACCTGGCCATTCTGGGCGCCATGCAGGTGTCGGAGAAGGGCGACCTGGCCAACTGGATGATCCCCGGTAAGATGGTCAAGGGCATGGGCGGGGCGATGGACCTGGTGGCCGGCGTCAAGCGCGTGGTGGTTGTCATGGAACATGTGGCCACCGCCAAGGATGGATCGACCTCGCACAAGATCTTGCCCAAGTGCGAACTGCCGCTGACCGGCGTCGGGGTGGTCGACCTGATCATCACCGACCTGGGCGTGATCGAAGTCACGCCGGCCGGCCTGGTGCTCAAGGAACTGGCGCCGGGCGTGAGCAAGGAAGAAGTGGTGGCCGCCACCGGCACGCCGCTGGACGTCAGCGCCCTGTAATCGCCTCATCCGGCGCCGGCGTTATCGCGACGCCGGCGCCGTCCTGCCTGGCCCCGCCCGGGTCTTCTTCGCCCACACATACCGCGGATGCGCTTACCATGGACACATCGCGCCGACGCGCGCAGCGTCGCGGGCTTTGTCGTGGCCCGCAAATCGACGTAGAATCGTCGAAGCGGGGTTGAACAAACACTTAATATCCTTTGGCCCGCGCAATAAGTGTTGTTTAACGCTGTTTTGGGGCTCCATGGATCAGGCAATTCGTATCCTGTTGATCGACGACCACACCGTGGCGCGTAGCGGCCTGCGCATGATGCTGGCCGAGGCCGAGGGCCTGATGGTGGGCGCGGAGGCGGGCAGCGCCGCCGAGGCGCAACTGTTGCTGCGCACGGCGAGCTATGACGTGGCGCTGCTGGACATCAATCTGCCCGACAAGAATGGCCTGGACATGCTCAAGTGGCTGCGCGAACGCGCACCCAAGATGGCCGTGCTGGTGGTGAGCATGTACGCCGAAGACATTTACGCGGTGCGCGCCCTCAAGCTGGGGGCGGCCGGCTATCTGACCAAGCACTGCGCCGAAGCCGAGATGGTGGCCGCGGTGCGCAAGGCGGCCGCTGGCGGCAAGTATGTCACGCCCTCGCTGCTGCAAAAGCTGGCCGGCATGCTGGGCAGCGAGCGCGGCGCCGTGACGCACGAGGCGCTCACCGACCGCGAACTGGAAATATTCCGCATGATCGCGTCCGGCGATAGCCTGGTCAGCATCGCCGCCGCCCTGCACCTCAGTCCCAGCACGGTGACCACCTACCGCGCCCGCATCATGGAAAAAATGGGCATGAAGAGCAATGCCGAACTGACCCGCTACGGTCTCGATCACGGCATGCTCGGCTGACGCCGGCACCGACGGGCTGTAGGGGATCCACTACAGGCAGCCCGGAAAAATCTCCGACAATACATCACATTATTCCCCGATAGTAATCAAATTACCAAAAGGCAATACTTCATCCAAGGCGCATTACCGTGTGTTTGGATCAAGGATTGGCGATGTCGGTTTTGAGAAAAAGCAAAGTGCATGTCGGTGGACAGGGATTTCTCCTGAACATTGCGGCCGTTCGCACGAGCCGGGGCTAATTGGTGTCAAATCAACAAGCCCAACCGATCCCGCCGGCGCTACTGGCGCGCATGGAGCGCAGTGCGGTGGATCAGTACGAACACGCGCCGGTCGGCTTCCTGTGCCTGGCGGTCGACGGCACCATCGGCACGGTCAACCAGACCCTGCTCGACTGGCTGGGCTACCGCCGCGACGAGCTGGTCCACACCACGCGCTTTCACGACCTGATCGGTGCCGGCGCCCGGATTTTTTTCGAAACCCACC
>CBFGOU010000201.1:0-7890 GCA_965650445.1 uncultured Oxalobacteraceae bacterium
ACGAAGTGGCGGCCCTGGTAAGCTACCTGCGCAACAGCTGGGGGAACAAGGCGCCACCGGTGACGGCCAATGAGGTGAACAAGTATCGCAGCGTGCCGCTCGACTAGCTCGTTTCCGCGTCCAGCATCGCCGAATAGCACGCATCGGCGAACCCGATCCGGTCCGTGGTCGCGTTGCGCGCGTCGGTCATGCTGATCTTCTTCTCACGCAGCAGATTGATGAGCGCACTGTTCATCGAATGGCAGCCCGCGTTGAACTTGCCGGTTCCGCCATCCATCAGGGTACGGACCTCGCCCAGCCGGCCCGACTCGATCATCCGCACCACTTCCGGATTGGCGGTCAGGCATTCGGTCGCCAGGTAATAGCGCTCGCCTTCCAGGGACGGCAGCAAAGCCTGGCACAGCACCCCGCGCAGCGCATTGGCCAGCGCCTGCGACTGCGCTTCGCTATTGCCCAGCAGGCGCGCCATCTTCTGCAAGCCCAGTTCGGTCGAACGCGCATGCAGCGAAGCGAGCACCAGCGGCCCGGATTCGGCCAGCGCCAGCGCCTCCTGCGCCGTCTGGGCGTCGCGGATCTCGCCGATCACGATCACGTCCGGGCGCTCGCGCAGCGCGTCGAGCGCGCCCAGATAGTAGCTCTCGACGTCGCCATCGAAGCCCACCTCGCGCTGGGTGATGATGCATTTGCGCTGCGGGATCAGCGTCTCGACCGGGTCTTCAATCGTGATGATGTGTCCCGAACGGGTCTTGTTGATCTCGTCGAGCATCGACGCGATCGTGGTCGATTTACCCTGGCAGGTGTCGCCGATGATCAGCACCAGCCCGCTGGTGAGCCTGGCGAAATCCTGCTCGGCCGCGCGCAGCCCCAGCGTGTCCAGCGCCAGCGGCTCCTTGGGAAAGCGCCGCACCACGCAGCCCAGGCGCTTCTTGCCCTGGAAGGAAAAGCAGTTGGCGCGGATGCGCGCCGTGTGCAGATCGATCGAGCGGTCGAAGGCGCGGTCGGCAATGCGCACCGACCAGTTCGGCTCGATCACCTCGAAAAACTCTTCCAGTTCTTCCTTCGTAATCGGCGAATCCGTCACCGCCACCAGCCCCTTCGGCTGGCGCAGCATCAGCGGACTGTTCTGATGAATGATGATGTCGCTGAACATCAACTTTGAATTCAGCAAATGCAGAATCTGTTCGACCAGGGTGCCGAACACCGGATGGTCTTCATTTTCGACATACGTCAACGTGCGAATGTGCGAGGACTGGTGGTTTTCCATCTGGCGCGGGTCTCTGTTTGTCGAAAGGAATAGTGCGCCTCATTATAAGACGGCTACCCCCAAAGAGTAAGAATAGTTGCGCAGAAGATACGTCAGGCCATCACCGGAACAAATATTTTCCGCCGGTCTTCAGGTCGAGCGAATACTTCACCCCCTGCTCGGTCACGGTGACGGCATCGGGTGGCTCGTCGCCCGCCAGCGCGCCCGACACGACCGGCAAACCTTCGCCCTTGCGCACCAGCTCGTCGGAACGTTCGTAGACGTTGGGGCAGCCAGTCTCCGCGATCAGCGCCTGCACGATCGGCACTTTCCATGCATCCACGCCGGCGGCCTGGAATTCGCAGATCAGGTAGCCGTCCTTGCCGCCGAACGATTCCACGATCAGGCCCGGCAGCTTGTCCGCCTCGGCGTTGATCCGCCTGACCACCTGGTCCGGCCTGGCCTTGGCAGCGGCCGCCGCGCTGGCCGCCAGCGCCGACTTGACCCGGCGCTTGATCAGCGCATGGTCGACCGGCTCGTTCTCATCGAAGCTCCACACCCGCGCGCACAGCTGCGACTTGGCGTTATAGGCCGCGCGCGCCAGAAACCGCTTGGACGAGGATTGGATAACAGCGGTCGCGCCCGGCTTGTTCTTTTCGTTCGGGCGGCCGTCGACCCGCTCGACGGCCGACGCGTAAATCCACGGCTCGCCCGCCAGCAAGCTCTTTTCCTTGCCCTGTTTGATGGTGATGAATAGCATGAGTTTCCAGTGAGATGCATACAAGGGGCACATCATACCGCTTCACCCTCCTTGGCTTGCACTCTGGCGGCCCTGCTTTGCAGTTTGTCGCAAAGCGCATGCGCGCGCCAAGCTTGCTGTCTACTATGCAGAACAGGAAAAACCTGCCTTTCACGGAGACCAGCATGAACCCCATCAATCGCTCACGCCGCAAGGCCATCGGCAGCGCGCTGGCGTGCCTCGCCGCGCCGGCCATCGCGTCGCCGCTCGACTGGATCGCCGGTGAACGCATCCAAGGTAGCGGCGTGATCAAAAAGCAGACCCGCGAGCTGGGGCACTTCAGCGGCCTGTCGCTGATGCTGGCCTGTCCCGTCGAGCTGCGCCTTGGCGCCGCCGAATCGGTCACCATCGAAGCCGACGACAACGTCCTGCCGCACATCGAGACGGTGATCGAAGGCGGCACGCTCAAGATCAGGCGGCCCGCCAGGCGCTCCATGGTGCTGAAGGAGGCAACGATCCGCATCGTGGTACAGGCCAGGCAGATCGAGCGCCTGCACGTGGGCGGGTCGGGTACCATCGATGCGCAAGCGCTGCGGACATCGGCGCTGCAAGTGGACATCGGGGGCTCCGGCTCGGTCAGGCTGCGCGGCGCCGACACTGGCACGCTGGCCGCCGCCATCGGCGGCAGCGGCGGCCTCACGGCCGACAGCGGCAGCGCGGGCAAGGTAACGGTCTCGATCAGCGGTTCGGGCAATGCCAACCTGGCGCAGCTCAAGGCCAACGAGGCCAGCGTCAACGTGGCCGGATCAGGCAAGGCGGTGCTGAACGTGCGCGACAGGCTCAGTGTCACCATCGCCGGATCGGGCGACGTCGACTATTACGGCGATCCGAAAGTAAGCCGCACGGTAGCCGGATCGGGCACCGTGGTCCGCCTCGGACCGGTCCGCTAAGCCACTACAGATCGAAGCGCAGTTCGGCCACCGCGGTACGCTGCGGATACGGGTGAAATGCCCAATAGCTTTCATTATTGAGGTTGTCGACCCCCAGCGCCACGCTCCACTGGCGATTGACGCGGTAATGAACCCGCGCATCGGCCACCAGGTAAGGCGAAAAGCCGGTGTACGCCTCGCCCACCGGATCGCTGTTGTCCAGCGTGCCGAACTGCTTGCCGCTGTAGCGCACGCCCAGGGTCGCCGTCCACGTCTCATTGGGCGCATACGATGCCAGCAGGTTGGCACGCCATGCCGGCACGCGCGGCTGGCGTTTGCCCACACTTGCCGGAAAGAGCGCGTTGGCGGCGATGATCGAATGCGCATACGTGGCGCTGGCATTGACCGTCAAGCCATGCGTGAACAGCTGGTCCGCCTGCCAGGCCAGCTCCACACCCGAAGTGCGCACGCGGTCGACGTTCTGCACCGTGTTCACCAGCGGCGTCAGCGGCTGCGAATACAGCGCGTCGCGCGTGGTCTCATGAAACGCGGTCGCGCGCAGCACACTGTTCAAGCTCGTATGCTCGGCGCTCAATTCACCCGTCCACGACTTCTCGGCCCGCAGATTCGGATCGCGGTTGATGATGACCTGATCGACGATCTGTCCTTGAAACAGCTCCGACGCGGTCGGGTTGCGCACCGCGCGGCCCGCCGACGCCTTCAGCGTCCACGCCGGATCGAGCTCCAGCGCCAGCGCCGCCTTGGGCGACCAGCTGGTTTCGCTGCGTTCATCAAACCCCAGCGGCGCCGCGCTCCCGCTCGCAATCCCACCATCGAAGGCCCGCCAGCGCTCGACGCGCGTACCCAGCGTCGCCTTCAGCAGCGGCGAGACACGCCAGCCATCCTGCGCATACAGGCTTTGCAGGCGGGTACTGCCGCGAAACGACGATACCGCTACGCCGCCATCGGCATGGCGCCAGTCGTCGTTGGCCAGAATGGCCGAGCGCAGGCGCGCCTCATCGTCCTGGTAGCCCATTTCGACGAGGTGAGCCGAATTCGGACGCCAGATGCCCTTGACCGACAAGGTGCGCCAGCCGCTGCCGCCCATGTCCGTCGCACGTCCCGCGCCATCGGCATCGATACTGGCCACCGCCACCGTGGGCGTACGCAGCAGGTCCCGGTGGTAGCTGTAACGCGTCGCCGCCACTTCCCAGTCCCACACGCCCTTGCTGTGCTGCTTGAGCGAGAAGCCATGCATCAGATGGGTCGAGTCGGAGACGCTCGGCGCGAAATCGGACGGGCGCAGGTCGAAGCGCGCACCGCCGATATTGACCGCGCCGCCGACCACCGGCGCACCGGCCGCGTCGCGCAGATACGAACTGGCGGACCGCCCGGTGTCATTGTCCCACCAGCCCAGCGTGTAGCTGGCCCGCAGCACCGGCGTGATGTCGTACGCCAGCTTGACCTTGGCATGATCCCGCACCGTACGTCCCTGCGAGGTCCCGCCCAGCACCAGCCATGGTTTGCCGGCCTGGCTGACGCCGGCCACCGCGCCGCTCACCGGCACCCCGCCCTGTCCCGACGCCGCCGACAGCAGGCGCGTGGCAAAGCCGATCGGCTGGCTCTCGCTGTCCAGGCGCGACACGTCGACCCACCACGACCAGGCGCCCGCGCGGTTGCCGATCGAGGCGCTGCCCTGCCCTCCGCCGGCGCGCCCGCTGCTGGCATATTGCGCATAACGCTGGCTGAAACCGGCCAATTTGAGGTGCGCTTCGAATGCCCGTGGCATGCGCGTCTGGAAGTCGACCACGGCGCCGGCCGCGTTGCCCGGATAGGCTGCCGAAAACGGCCCGTACAGCACATCGACACGCTCGATTTCTTCAGGCGACACCATGCCCCAGCGTGGCGTGAAGCTGGCGCCGTTACCGAGCAGGTTCGAGAGCAGAATACCGTCCGCGTACACCAGCGAACGCGCGCTGTTGCCGCTGCCCGAGGCGCGGCTCGACAGCACTGCATGGTCATGGTCGCCGATGTAGCGCTTGCGCACGTTCAGGCTGGGGAAGTACTTGAGCGCGTCCTCGCTGTCGCTGGCGTTGATGCGCTTTTCCAGCTGCTCGGCGCGGATGGTTTCCAGGGTGGTCGGGATCTGCACCGGCAGCGAACTGGGGCGCCCGCCGTTGACGATCACCGACGGCAGCGCCGGATCGACGTCCTGCGCGAGCGCGTGCGCGCCGATCCCGGCCAGCAGGATCGCTATTGGTCGAAGCCGCATGTCAGTCTCCCTTGAAGGCGATCGGCCTGACGGGCGCCTGCACCGTCACGCGCTCGGTCTTCGCACCGCTTTTCACCACCAGGGTCAATGGCACCGTCTCGCCCTGCTTCAACTGGCGCTTGAGGCCGACCAGCATGAGGTGATAGCCGCCAGTGGCCAGATTGATATCCTTCCCGGCCGGCAAATCAATCGCGTCGACATGGTCCATTGTCATCACCCCGTCCGCCATCGAGGACTGATGCAGTTCGACGCTGGCGGCCACCGGCGAGCTGACCTCGACAAGGCGCGCGGCCTGCGTAGAGCGCAGCACCATGAAGGCGCCGCTGGATTTCTGGACCGGGACGGTGGCTCGCACCCAGGGATTGCCGACGCTGACCTGGGCAAAGGCGGAGGTGGCGATCGCGCCGGACGCGATCAAGGCAAGAACTAACTGTTTCATGACGACTCTCGAATGAATAAAACGGTGCCCGCGCGCAGGCACGCAAGCGCCTCGCACGGACTGCGATCGATCATTAAACGAGAGAAGGAGGACCGCGCGGCGGCGCGGCCGACAGCGCCAGCAGCGGACGTGGCGAGTGATAGAACAGATATGGGCGCGCAGCGTGGCCATCCGGCGCCAGCACGACCGGTACGGCCGGAGGCGGCAGCAGATCGGTGCCGGCGTGCGGCAGGCAGAACGCGCAATCGGCCATGGGCGCCAGCTTGACAGGCGGTTTTTGCTTGGCCGAACCGGTGCTGCAAATGGCGGGATCGAGCCCGCCGGAGACCGCCAGCGCATGCGATATCGACGGCGCGAGCGCGTTCAGCAGGATGGCGAAACACGCAATCCAGATCTGCCAGCGCCAACGGGTCGACTTGTTCATCATGCCGATATTATAGGCGCCATTGTCAGCGCGCGCTCTTGAACGCTTCGCGTTCGACCAGCACCGTGTTCACGCTGTCGGTCAGGTAGATCTGGCCATCCTGGATGGTGCACTGCAGCTGCATATTCCGGTTGGCCATGGCTTCGAGCTGGGCGCTGGCCTCGGCCGGGATATTCACCACCGACAGGTTTTTGGCGCGGTCGAGCTTGTTCGCCAGCTGCTTGTACCAGATATGGCTGGTGGCGCTGTAGCTGTACACGACCACGTTCTCGCTGCGCCCGCAGGCCTTCATGAGGCGCTTGTCGTCGGGCTGGCCGACCTCGATCCATAACTGAATCGCGCCGGTCAGGTCCTTTTCCCACAGGTCCGGCTCGTCGGTATCGAACAGGCCCTTGGTGAACGTCAGCGCTTCGCTGGCGTGAATGGCAAACGCCAGCACGCGGATCATCACGCGTTCGTCGGTCTCGGACGGATGCCGCGCCAGGGTCAGCAGGTGCGTTTGATAGTAGTTGCGGTCCATGTCCGCAATCTGCAGTTCCGCCTTATATATAGTCGCCTTGAGGGCCATCGATGCACTTACCTTGATGTGAATTATTTAAAGACGACAGTCTTGTCGCCGTTTTGCAGGATCCGGTGTTCCACGAACCATTTGACCGCGCGCGCCAGCACCACGCATTCCACGTCGCGTCCGATCGCCGACAGGGTCTCGGCATCCATCGCATGGTCCACGCGCTCGACGTCCTGCTCGATGATCGGACCTTCGTCCAGATCGCCGGTGACGAAGTGCGCGGTGGCGCCGATCAGCTTGACGCCGCGCTGGTGCGCCTGCGCATACGGCTTGGCGCCCTTGAAGCTGGGCAGGAAGGAATGGTGAATATTAATCGCCTTGCCGCGCATGGCCTCGCACAGGCCGGGCGACAGGATCTGCATGTAGCGCGCCAGCACCACCAGGTCGATCCGGTGGGTGGCCATCAGGTCCAGCACGCGCGCTTCCTGCGCCAGCTTGGTGGCATTGTCGGCGCCGGTGGCCAGCGGCAGGTGATGGAACGGGATATTGTAGCTGGCCGCGAGCTGATAGAACTCCATGTGGTTCGACACGATTGCCGGAATCTCGACCGGCAGCAGCCCGCTCTTGTAGCGGAACAGCAGGTCGTTCAGGCAGTGGCCGATCTTCGACACCATGATCATCACGCGCGGCTTGGTGTGCGCGTCATGCAGCTGGCCCTGCATGCCCATCTCTTCGCACAGGGTGGCAAAATCGCCGCGCAGGGTGGTGGCCGCAATGGCCGTGTCTTCGGCGCGGAAGTGCACACGCATGAAAAACAGCTTCGATTCGCTATCGCCGAACTGTGCCGAATCGATGATATTGCAGCCGTGATCGGCCAGGAAACCGGACACGCGATGCACGATGCCGCGCTGGTCCAGGCAGGACAGGGTCAGGATATATTCTGGAAGCGTCATGTTTTTAATTAAATGCGTGAACAATGCGAACCTTGTATTGTCGCATGCACTGGCGAAATACTCACCATCCGTAAAAAAAAGCACGGTCGTGCAATCTCGAGTATAGTGGTCTTCTTGATCATCTTTGGAGGAACACCATGACCGACGCCGCCTTGACCAACCAGCAATTCCGCCTTTCCGCCCGCCCCGTCGGCACGCCCAAAGACAGCGACTGGCAGCGCACTTCCGAGCCGCTGCGCGCCATCGGCGATGGCGAGATCGTGGTCAAGACGCTGTATCTGTCGCTCGATCCAGCCATGCGTGGCTGGATGAACGAAGGCAAATCCTACATCCGCCCGGTGGCCATCGGCGAAGTCATGCGCGCCGGCGGCGTGGGCGTGGTG
>CBFGOU010000202.1:0-7888 GCA_965650445.1 uncultured Oxalobacteraceae bacterium
CGGCCTTGATCTTGCGCTGCGCCTGCACCACGTCGATCACCGCCAGCAGGGCCGCTTCCATGTGGCCGGACTGGGCGCCGGCCTGCAGGATCATGCGCTCGGTCTTGGGCGCCCACCATTCCAGGCCATCGGACAGCATGCGCCCGTTCTGCACCACGCGGCGGCAGTCGTCGAGCACGATGGCCAGCGGTTCGTTCGGCTTGCGCCCGTTGTGCGAGGCGCGCTCGCGCAGCTCCTCGAGAATCTTCAGCAAGGGCAGGCCGTTGGCCAGCATCTTGGCGATCTTGCGGTACGTGCGCACGCGCACGGAATCGGTGAACTGGGTCTTGGCCCACCAGCGGTTGAGATCAAAACGCACGTATCACCTCCAGCGCCTGACGCGCCACATCCTGGGCGCTGACCGTGGCCAGATGGCCGACCACTTTTTCCGCCATGCGCGGGTCGACCAGGCCGGCGGCGACTTTTTCGATCGCGTGTTCGCGGATGGTGCGCCCGCCCAGCTCGTGCACCCAGTAGGCCATCGCTTCGGTTTTCTCGCCGGCGCGGATGTACTTGAAAAACTGGTCGTCCGGGACGATGACTTCGGCGATCACCGAGCGGCCGGTGGTGCCCTGCTGCCGGCAGTGCGCGCAGCCGGGGCCGGCGATGCGCACCTTGTGCACGGCGCTGCCGACCGCCTGGAGCACGCGCGCATAGGCGGCGGGCGGCAATTCGTGCACGTGCTCGGACAGCGGGCGGCTGCAGTGCTGGCACAGCACCTTGACCAGGCGCTGGCTGATCAGGCCCGTGATGATGGTGTGGTCGGCCACCAGGCTCAGTGGCAGTCCCAGGTCGACCAGCCGGTCGACGATCGCCAGCGCGCTGTTGGCGTGCACCGTGGTCCAGACCTGGTGCCCGGTCATCGAGGCGCGCAAGGCATTCTGGGCCGAGGCCGCATCGCGCATCTCGCCGATCATGATCACGTCCGGGTCGAGCCGCATGGCGTTCGAGATCGCCGCGGCGAACAGGCGCGAGCGGTCCGCTTCGGTGCTGGCGTTGGTGACGGCGGTCTGCACGGCGCCCTCGATCGGATACTCGACCGGGTCTTCCACGGTGAGCACGTGCAGCTTGCCTTCGGCCTCGATGATCTCGCCGCTGAGGATGCGCTGCAGGGTAGTCGATTTGCCCGAGCCGGTGGGGCCGCTGATGATGTTCATGCCGATCGGCTGCTCCTTGAGCTGCTGCAGCATGGCGGCATGGCCCTCGCCGAAGCCGAGCGGACGCAGGTCGACATTGTCGCCGGCATCGTTGTACAGCAGGCGCAGCACCATGACCATGCCTTCGCTGGTGGGCGCGGTGGCGATGCGCACGCCGTACAGCTTGGGCGGCAGCTTGTCGCGGTCGGCGATGGCGGCGTCCTGGCGTTCCATCGGCTTGTACGAATTGTCCGATACCGAGGTCATCGCGCCGTACAGGGTGGCCAGCAGGCGCTCGCCGTATTCGCGCGTCTGGCTGCCGGACGGCACCAGATCGTTATGGATGCGGAACAGGATCTCGGTGCAGTTTTTCTTCACCCGGATATGGATGTCGGAGGCGCGCGCGCCGCAGGCCCTGCTCAGCAGGTCCTTGGCCGTCACCTGCATCATCGAGTGTTCCTGATGCCGCTCGCCGCCGTTCAGGCCCAGCTGGTAGGTGCGCGCAATGACTTCGATGCGCGTGAACACGACCTGGAACGGACGGTGCATTTTTTCCAGCCGTGCCTGGTAGGACAGCACGTGCGGATTCAGGCTCTGACCCTCGGCCACCAGCAAGCGGCCATCGCTTAGCAGGCACAGCAGCTTTCTTTCCTCGCCGCTGGCCTCGAACACGCCAGCATTGCTGGCGACGCCGGTTCCGCTGAAGTCGCACGCGCCGCGCTGGGCAACGTCGGCTTCGGCCGCTCTGGTGGCAAACGCAGTCATCGCATGGCTCCTTTCGGCGCGCTCGACGGCAATGGCAGCATCAGGCCGGTCGAAGGCAGATTCGGATTGAAGGCGGCATGTTTGGGGGCATTGAGCGCCAGCCGCACGCGCTGCTTCTTGCCCTTCTGGATGATCACGCTGCCCGGCGCCACCGACACCACGCGCAGGCCGCCGGCCAGCACGTCGCCCGCCTGCACGTCGACGATGCTGCCGTCGCTGAGCAGCAGGGTGGCGTAGTTCACGCCGCCCAGGCCTTCGACGCCCTGCACCACCGGGTCGCCCGGGGTCGGGGTTTGCGACAGCTGATTGATCGCGTTCTGCCGCGTGGCGATATCGTTCTGCTTGCTCAGGATGCTGGCCTGGACGTCCAGCTGCTTCTCGCGCGCCTTCAGCAGCAGGGTCTCGACCTCGATCTGGGTCAGCTTGTCCGAGGTGGGGTCGGCGAACGCCGCGCCGCAGGACAGCAGCGCCGCCAAGACCACCATGCGTTTGGTTTTATTTAACATACATCACTCCCTCAATTGACCACTGACCGCCGCGGTAAGACAACTGGTCGATACGTACGCCCGGTTTGTCGAGCACGCTTGCCACCGTCAGCGGCGGCAGGGTGCCGCTGACGATTTTGAATGTAAAGGTTTGCCACTGTGGAGCCGGCGCGCCGGGCGCCTGTGCCATCGGCGCCGCGCCTGCGATGGTGAACGGCACCCCCATCAGTTGCAGCTGCGCGACGATCGGTTCCATTACTTCTTGCCGCGCCAGCAGCGCTTCGGCCGGTTTGTGCTCCAGTTTCAGCGGCTCGGTATAACTGGCCCTCTCGCCGCTCAGATCGGGTTCGGCGCCCGGCACCTGGACACGCAGGAAACCCAGGGTCGAACCCTGGCGCGACCAGTTGTAGCGCGCCTGCTCGCCGCTGCACACGTAGTCTTCCAGGCGCCAGCCGCCCGGCGTCAGATAGCGCAGGTGATCGACGCAGGCCTGGGTCAGCCGTTGCGGCGACGCCTTGACGCCCCAGGGCGGCGCCAGCGCGGTGCGCGGCGCCAGGTTCAGCATCTTCAGGCGCGCCGCCGCAATGGCCAGATCGCGCTCGTGCTCGGCCTGTTGTGCACGCTGGTGCTGCTGCCATTGCACGCCGAGGAAGACGGCGGCCGTCACACCGGCCGCCGCGGCCATCGGCCAGTACGGACGGCGCGTGTGCAGGTGCTGCAAGGCCCACCAGCGGTGCGGCCGGATGCGCCCATCCTTGCGGTGCGGGATCAGGCTGGCGATGCTGCGCGCTTCGAAATTGTGGAAACCGTAGTCGGCCAGTTCCTCGTCGCCGATGACCACGTTCCAGCCGCCCAGGCCGTAGTCGCCGTGCAGGCGCTCGAGCACTTCTTCCTTGCTGCCGGCGAAGTCGCCATTGGGCAGGAAGTTGGCGTCGCGCACCGCGAAATAGGCCCACTGCCCGTCCGGCAGCTTCAGCGCGGCCAGCCAGTTGTGGACGCGCTGCTTTTCGCCGTCGTAGACCGCGCCTTCGATGGCCAGGGTTTTCGACACCACCGCGCCCAGCGAAAACATGCCGCGGCGCGCGCCGTCGCCGGTATGGGCGAAGCCGGCTTGCGCGGTGGACTGGTCGGTGCGCAGCACCAGCAGGTCCGAATCGATCTTCCTGGCCAGTTCGCGCGCTTCGCGCACCAGTTCGCGCGGGCGCGACAGCGACTGCCAGAACAGGCCGCAGACGAACTTGTGCTTGTCTATCTGGGTGATATAGATCGTCATGGTGGAATGCCTCGCCGCTTAGGAACCGACAGTCGTTGGGGTGATCAGGATCACGATCGATTCTTTGCTGGAGCCGGACTTGAAGCCACCGCCGAGCAGCGGGTTGCGGGCATTGCCCACGCCCTGGCGATCGATGTTGTCGTCGGTCTGCTCGAAGCCGCTGATGATCAGGGTTTCGTTCGACTTGAGCGACACGCGCTGCAGGAAGTTGCGGGTATCGACTTCCGGCGTTTCGATCTTGCTGGTGCCGCTCTGCACTTCGCGGATGCCGCGCAGCGACGAGATGTCGGTGGAAAACTGCAGCAGCACGGTGCCGTTGGTGAGCACATGCGGCAGGATGCTCATGTTGAAGCCCGAGGTGACCGTGCCCGGCACCAGGGTGGTGGTGGTGCCGACCTGGGCCACTACCGTGGTCGAGGACGACTGCAGGTAGGACGTCTGCTTGGCCACCTGCACCGGCACCGGCTGGTTATTGAGCGTGACGACCGACGCGGTGGTCTGGCGCCGCACCTTGCCCTGCTTGGACAGGGCCTGGATGATGGCGCTGCTGCCGGCGAAGCGCGAGTTGCCCACGATGCCGGCGAACAGGCGGTTGGCCTCGGCGTTGACCGGCATGGCGCTGGTGATCTGGTACTTCTCGCGCAGGGTGCTGTACACCAGGTTCCAGTCGATGCCGTAGTTCTCGTCGTCCTCCAGATTGACCGACAGCACCGTCACATTGATCACGACCTGGCGCGACAGGGTCTTGTTTTCATTGTCGATATAGCTGGCTACCCGCTCGAGCGTGTCGGGGGTGTCGACGACGGTGATGGAACCGGTGGCCGGCGAGACCACCACCTTGCCGTAGGCCGACAGCATGGCCTTGATCGCGCTTTCGATGCTGCCGTAGACCGACAGGCGCGAGGCCACCGCGGTGTTCTGGATGTTGTTGGAGCTGACTCCGTTGGAGCCGGCAGCGCCCGCGCCGCCGCCGCTGGAGCCGCCCGCGCCGCCGCCGCTGCTGCCGCTGTTGACGCCGCCGGTCGAGCTGGCCCCGCTGGAGACCTGGGCGGTGAAGCTGGAATCGCCCGGCAGGGTGCTGATCTGGAACGTGCGCGAGTCGGTATGGTAAAACTGGATGGTGCCCTCGACATACTTCCACGACACGCCGAAGCGCGCGGCGGCGGTATCGAGCAAGCCCTTGAAATTGCCGTTGGCGTAGTAGATGCGCACCGGCGCGGCTGCCGCGCTGGCGGCGGTGCTCACGGTGCCGCCCAGGCCGGGACGCGGGAGCCCTGGCGGCAGCGCGGGCAGGCCGCCCAGGCCACCCAGGCCGGCGCCAGCTGCGCCCATGCCGGCGCTAGCTGGCATGGTGCGCCCCTGATCGGCAATGTTGAGGGCATCCGGCGTGACCCGGGTAGGCAGGCCGGAGCGCAGGCTGATGCGCTCGGCCAGCTCCGACAGGTTGGCCACGGTCTTGTCAAACGTCGCGTCCTGATAGAACACCGCCGGCAAGGTCGGCTGGCCAACCTTGACGACGTCCTTGCCCAGCCAGATGCCGGTTTCATGGCTTACCGACAGCGGCGACTTGGTCACCACGCCCGGCGCGGTGCGGCCGGTATCCTTGACCAGAGTGGAAATCTTTTCGCCGGTCTCGTCGACGCGCTGGTCGACCTTCTGCGACAGCCCGCTGCAAGCCGACAGCAGCAACAGCGCCGCCAGGGCGCTCGAAAGTTTAGCGTTCATTATTCGGTCCCTTTTGCGACAATACGCAGTACGCGGTTGCCATCGTAGAAAATCGCTTTCATTGGAATTTCGGCGCTGTCCATGCTCTTGGCGACCATCTCGACCGCTTCGGTGAAGCTGCCGCGGATCTCGGTACGCACGCTGACGGCGTAGTCCACCGGCAGCTCCCACACCAGCTGCCAGCCGGCCGCCGCGGCCCAGCGCGCCAGCGTCGTATTGAGAGTCTTGTCGGCCGGCCTGACTTCCCAGGCAGGCTGCGGCGCTGCCGGCGCTGCCGGCGCTGCCGGCGCGGCGCCGGCGCCGCCGCCGGCCTGCTCCTCCGGCGCGGCATGTAGGGCGCTGCCCGAGGCCGTTGCGGCCTCCATCAGGTCAGCGTGACTTTCTGTGCACAGTTCCCCGCCCACACCCTGCCCAAGGCCGGCTCCGGTTTGGGTGTGTGGCATCTGTGCAAACGTTTTCTCAAGTGCGTTAACAGCCGGCGCCGCCGCGCTCGTGGTGCCGGCCAGGCAAAGTAGTGCGCCCAGTAGCGTGACGGACCAGGTCCTGTGCTGCGGTAGCGGTCGGTGACTCCAATGCATGCTGTTCTCCTTCGTGATTCGACTTTGCGATGTGGTGCGCAACTGGACAGTTAATACAGGCAGACAGGAAAAAGGTTCAAAATTCTGTGTGTTGACAAGACGATACGGAACCTGCTGCTGCGCCCGCGGGGCGCGATGCAGGCGCTCGCAACGGCATGTTCACGAGTAAGTGGCAGCACACAGAATTTAGTTCGTTTTTATTTGACGCTGTCTCCGCAGGATATTGAACAACGCTGAACCGCCGGGGTGCCCGGGCAGCAGCGATGGAACTGCCGCCGCCGCCTCACCACCCATGGTCACAACAAGCGACGATTTTTTTCTCCCCCACCCCCAATTCAATGAAAGCGGTTCACATGGCGCTCACCGAGGCTGACGAACAGGAAGGACGACGCCATGACGGGCGCATTACGCGAGACTGATTTGCAGCCGCTGAGCGAGCTGCTGCTCGATGAGGCGCGGATTCACGGTCCAGGCGGGCTGCTGGGCCGCTCAGGGCTGATGGCGCGCATGATGAAGGAGCTGGCCGAATGTCTGCTGGCGGCGGAGTTGCAGCAGCATCTGCTGCGCCCGGCCCTGCAGGAGACCGTCAAACTGGGCAATTATCGCAACGGCAGCACGCCCAAGACCGTGTCCACCAACGTGGGCAAGATCGAGCTGGCGGTGCCGCGCGTGCGCTTTTCGACCTTCGTGCCGCAGCTGGTGCCGCGCTACCAGCGCCAGATTCCCGGCTTCGACCACACCATCGTCGTGCTGTACGCGCGCGGCCTGCCCGACGAGATGGTGCGCGCACGCCTGCTGGGCCTGTACGGCGCGGATGCCTGGGAAGAACTCGGTGACGCCCTGACCGGAGCGCTGTTGCGGCACACCGTACGCTGGCGTGCACGCCGGCTCGATCCGGACTGTGCGCTGCTCTATTGCGACGCCCTGCCCGCGCCGACGCCCTTGCTGTTCGCGCTGGCCATGTCGGCCGAGGGCGAAAGGGATGTGCTGGGCATGTGGAGCGGGCACGCCGGCCAGCCGGGACTGTGGGGCGCGGCGCTCGGCGAACTCAGGCAGCGTGGTTTGCTGATCCCGGACATGATCGCCGGCGATGCCGCGGTGGTGCGCCAGGCCGCCGCGCAGGTCTATCCTGGCGCGCGGTTCTGGCCGATCCGCTAAGCGGGAAGCAAGGGATACTGCACTTAGCGCTTGCCGTTGAGCATGTCGTGCAGTTCCAGCCGATTGTAGGCGGTGCGCATGGCATCCTTGGCGCTGACGGCTTTTTTGGCGACCAGCTGCGCCAGCACTTCATTCAGGCCGCGCGACATATTGTCTTCCTTGCGCCGCATGTAGTCGCCGATCAGATGCAGTTTGGACAGGTCGGCGATATACGGTGCGATCTGCTGGTTGTTGTTGAAGACCATTTCGTGAGCCAGCACCACATCGTCCCCCTGCTCGTTCGGCACCAGGCTCTGGAAGATGACGCCGATGAGCGACTTGGCCAGTCCGGCGGCGCGCTGCTCGCGCTGCTCGGCGGGGAAAAACCCCAGCAGCTTGCCGATGGCGCTCACGGCGCTGTTGGTATGCAGGGTCGCCAGCACCAGGTGGCCCGATTCGCCGGCGTGCAGGACGGTGTCGGCGGTGTCGAAATCGCGGATTTCCCCGACCATCAGCACGTCCGGTTTCTGGCGCATGGCTTCGCGCAGGCCGCTGGAAAAGCTGGCGGTGTCGGCCGGCACCTCCTTTTGCGAAATGATCGAGTACTTGCGCTGCAGCTGGTACTCGATCGGTTCTTCAATGGTGATGATGTGCGCGCTGCGGTTGGCGTTGATGTGCTCGAGCATCGAGGCGATGGTGGTGGTTTTGCCGGACCCGGTCGGCCCGGTCACCAGGATGATGCCGCTGGTC
>CBFGOU010000203.1:0-7886 GCA_965650445.1 uncultured Oxalobacteraceae bacterium
ACCATGGAGCCGCCGGTGGTGCCGGTGGTGTTGGCGCCGCCGACCGCCGCCCCCGCCACGGTACCCGCGCCGGTGCCCGCACCGCCGCTCTGGCGCGGAATGACTTCGATGTTGGTAACCGTGCTGTTGGGGGTGCCGGTGCTGGAGGATGGCATGGCGCCCGTGCCGGCGCTGGACTGGCTGGCCTCGGACGCGCCCGTGGCCGTGCTGCCGGTGTTGCTGCCGGTACCGCCCATGGCATCGCTGCCAGTGGTGGCCGTGCCGGAAGCGCCACTGCCGCTGGTGCCGCTGCCACTGCCGCTGGTGCCGCTGCCGCTGGTGGCGCCGGCATAGCCCCCGGTGCCCATGCTGCCGCTGCTTTGTCCGGTTGCGCTGCCTGATCCCATGCCGCCTGACTCAGTGGTGCTCGAGGTGGATGTGCCGTCCGCGCTACCCATGCCGCCTGAAGTGTCGGTGGACGTACACGCCACCAGCCCCAGGGCCAAAAAGCCTGCCAATAGCACGCTTAGTTCTTTACGCTTCATGATCAACTCCTTTGTTTGGTTGGTTCAGTCTGTGCGTGACCGCGTTGCGTGCCACTCCGGATAAGAGTGCGCGATGGGCGCGACGTTCTGCCTGATCCGTTCTGTAGTGAGCCACATCAAACAAGGCGCAAGTGGTGTTGTTGTGCTGAAGAATGCTGGGCTGGCGCCCCCGCCATGCTTGATCTTTATCAAGCGACGTTTGAAAGGCGAGCCCAATACTTCGACATCGAACATTTTGAGAAAACGCAAATCATGGAAGCTTGTGCGCTGGCCGGTTTGATTCAGGAATTGATCGCCTCGATCGAGGTAACGGCATTGGCGCTGACGCGGCGCGAGGCTGCCTTGGCGCCGCTAGCGCCGGGCGGCGGGGCGCGGTGCGAAAGCCAGCAGCAGGGCGGAGGTGATTAGCGCGGCGCTGACATCGACGACCCAGTCGCGTATGTCGCCGTGGCGGTAGGGGAGGAAACTTTGCAGGAATTCGTCGCCGGCTCCCATCGCGATGACGCCGGCAACTGCCTTGGCGGCGCGCACTGCCGGTGTGCCACTGGTGCCGCCAAATAGCAGCAGGGCCAGCAGGCCGTAGGCGAGCGAATGGAGCACCACGCCGGAGGCGACCAGACCGATTTCGGCGCGCGCACCCGGTACCGACCCCATGACCAGAATGGCTGCGTACAGCAGAAGTGCGGTGCGCAGGCGCCACTTGCGCCAATGCGGGTCGAGCAGGAGGATTGCGAGGAGGGAGGCGGCCATGGCACGTGTGCTGTTCAAAACCGCAACATTACCATGTGTGGGATTTCAGGGCACCGCCGTGCAGGGCGAAGCCCGTGAGGCCGGGCGGGGTGGGTTCCGCCCTGGCCGTTTAGATTGTCAATGCCGAGGCGCCGCTGGGATAGTGGGCGTCGAAACAGCTATGACATTCGGCACAGAACAAGTGGGCGAGACGCACGCAGCGCTGCCGCAAAACCAGTTTAAGATGGGTATGCCTGCATTTTGGGCAGGTTTCCCGGACGTTTCCAAACGTGATCAGCGCCTTGGGAACATGGTCGTTGTCGAGATGGTCGATCACGGCCTCGGGGGATAGTTCGCTCAGGATCAGCGAATCGTCAGGGTGGTGACGCCGCGCGGGATTGGCGGGCGCTTGTTCGGTGGGCACAGTTTCTAGAACATGTTCACTCATGCGAATAACTCCAGTTAGTGTGGCTTGCCGATATCAGGACAGTCCTTGGCAGTAAAATCGTCGGGGGAACTTCATGATAGTAAAAAGCCACGTCGCCGCAAGGACTGAAAGCGCTTTTTTTCTGTACCTGATCAAACTACTAGGATTTGGAGTACAGGAAAAAAATGCCCGCCATCGCAGGCGGGCAAAACCCAAGATCGGGCCAAGAGATCAATTCGGTTGGCGTGCCGCCCAATTGGAACAGCACGCCTGCCTGACGTCACGCATATCGGTTGTGTGTACGGCAGATCAGTCAAGTATAGGCATGGAATGTGACTTGGCCATGACATAGATCAAAGGTTGAGCTAACAATCATGAAACTTTATCAAGGTTGCCGAAAAATAGCAAAAAAAAAGCCCGCTGGTGAAAGCGGGCTTAAAACTATTTTCTTTGGAGGAGAATAGTGGAGACAGGTGTAATTATGCGGGCCGGGCACTTATATGTCTAATTGCGAATTTCGATACCACACATCAATAAATCGCATAACTTAACAGTAGGTGATATACGTTTTACGCATGAGCGCATATTCACCGCGACTATTACTGTTTGTCTCCATCCATTTCCGCCTGTTCTTGGCTGTCCGTCATGGCATTGAACAGGTCATTGCGTACCGCCGCAAGCTCGGCGCGCAGGCGCGTCAGGGTTTCTGCCTCCTGGCCGCTGGCGCAGAGTAATTGCTCGGGAATGGCTTCGGCTTGCGCACGCATGGCCTGGCCGGCCCGGGTGAGCGTGATGCGCACCTGGCGCTCATCCTGCGGATCGCGCGTGCGGGTCAGCATGCCGCCGCTTTCCAGCCGTTTTAGCAGCGGCGTCAAGGTGCCCGAATCGAGATACAACCGGGCACCGATATCCTTGACCAGGATGCCGTCCTGTTCCCACAGCACCAGCATGACCAGATATTGGGGATAGGTCAGGCCCAGCCGTTCGAGCATGGGCTTGTAGGTTTTCGTCATCGCGTGTGAGGCCGAGTACAGTGCGAAGCAAAACTGGTCGTCCAGGGTCAGCATGGAAGAGTGGGGTGGGGCGTGCTTGGAGTTAATGCTCATTCCTTTACCGGGACTGTGTAATTGAGGGCCATGCGCCCGCCGTCGACGAACAGCGTTTCGCCGGTCATATAGGAGGCGTCGGCGCTGGCAAGAAAGGCGGCGACGCCGGCCACCTCGCCGGGTTCGCCGCAGCGGCCCATTGGAGTGCGTGACAGAATGGTGTGACGCGCATCGGCGCTGGCCAGCACGGCTTGCTTGGCCAGTTCCGTCAGGATGGTGCCGGGCGCGATGCCGTTGACACGGATGCCGTGCGGCGCCAGGCCCAGCGCCATGACCTTGGTCAGCTGGTTGATCCCCCCTTTCGACACCACATACGGGACCTGGTTCGGTATGGCCAGCTCCGAATTGACGCTGGACATATTGATGATGCAGCCACGCTGGCGTTTGAGCATGTCGCGCGCGACCGCCTGGCCGCACAGGAACATCGATTTCAGATTGGTGCGGATGACGCGGTCGAAATCGTCCTCGCACAGCTGAAGGAAGTCGGCCGCGTGGGTCACGCCGGCATTGTTGACCAGGATATCGACCCGTCCGAAGCGCGCCAGCGTGGCCGCGACCATGGCATCGACATCGGCCTTCTGGCCCACGTCGGCCACGAAGAACGCCGCCGCCGGGCCCAGCGCCGCAGCCACATCGGCACCGTCGGGCTTGACGTCGACCAGCATGACGTGCGCGCCCTCGCGCAGAAAGCGCTGGGCGCAGGCCAGGCCGATTCCTTGCGTGGCGCCGGTGACGATGGCAACTTGGTCTTGGAGTGTCATGGTTTTCCTTGGCGAATGGACGCGCACACCGGGCGGAGCCCAGTTGCGCTGGTCGAGGGCATGAAATCGCGCAACATTATGAGCTACAGGACAATTGGATGGTCGGGAAGTTCATTGGCGCGTGCGCCATTGGCGGGAAAGTGCTGGCGCAACAAGGCGTTGATCTGCTCGATGGCCGCCAGCGTGCCGGCCTGAAATTCCCCGCGCGCATAGGCGCTGGTGAGCTTGTCGCAGATCGCCTGCCAGGTGCCGGGCTCGATGGCACGCTGAATGGCGCGGTCGGTCACAATGTCGACCTTGTGGTCCGCCAGGTTGATGTATAAGAGTAGCCCGCAATTGTCTTCCGTGTCCCACACCCCATGCTCGGCAAACAGGGCCACGGCGCGCTGGCGGTTGCTGATGCCGGCCCGGACGGCCTCGGCTGGCCAGGCGTTCTCCACAATCAGGCGCAATTCGCCGCGGTGGCCGCGTTCGCCTTCCGTGATGGCCAGTCCGATCGCGTTCAGCGCTTCGGGCGGAAATGCGCGTCGGCCGGCCGCATCGCCGCGCAGCCAATGGCGCCAGACGCGCGCGGCGCGCTGCAAAAAAGATCTGCTCATCTACCAGTCTCCCGAGGCGCCGCCGCCGTCGAAACTGCCACCGCCTCCGGAAAACCCGCCGCCGTCGGAAGAACCGCCGCCACTAAAGCCGCCCCCGCCGCCGCGCCCAAGATTACCCAGGGCGCTGCCGAGAATAAAGCCGGTCGCGCCGCTGCCCCAGCCCCCGTGGGCGAGGCTGGACCGGCGGCGCGGACGAAAAATGGCAAACAGCACAATGATGCCGAACAGGATGAGCGGCAGTGGCAGGCCGCCCTCATCCTGCTGGTTCGACGCTTGTGGCGCCGGCTGAGGTGGGGCGGGAAATTTTTCCTGATTGAGCAAGTGGGCGATGGCGCTGACGCCTGCCGACAGCCCTTCATAGAACTGGTTCCGGCGGAAATACGGCGCGATCACATCCTGCAGGATTTGTTTCGATTTCGCATCCGTCAGCACGCCCTGGACGCCGCGGCCGGCTTCGATGCGCAGCCGGCGCAGCGCGCTCGGATTGTTCTTGGCCACCAGCAGCAGCACGCCGTCGTCGACGCCCTTGCGGCCCAGTTTCCAGGCGTCGGCCACGCGGATGCTGTACTGTTCAATGGCTTCCGGCTCGGTGCTATTGACCAGCAGAATGGCGATCTGGCTGCCGGTCTTGGCTTCATAATCGGCCAATTGCGCTTCCAGGCGGCCACGTTGCCCAGCGTCGAGCATGCCGGCCTGGTCGGTGACATGGCCGCTGAGGGGTGGCACCGCCACGAATTGCGCACGTGCGCCCGCCATCGCCAGCAGCAGCATGACAGCCCACAGGAAACGCGCGGCGTGCATTGTCTATTTGCCGAAGTCGACTTTCGGCGCCGTCGAGATCGCCTTCTCGTTTTCGACCGTGAACGAAGGCTTGGTGGAGTAGCCGAACATCATCGCCGTCAGATTGGTGGGGAAGCTGCGCACCTGCACGTTGTACTCCTGCACCGCCGCAATGTAACGCTGGCGCGCCACCGTGATCCGGTTTTCGGTGCCTTCGAGCTGCGATTGCAGGTCGCGGAAACTGGTATCGGCCTTGAGGTCCGGATACTTCTCGGACACGGCCATCAGGCGCGACAGGGCGCCGGACAATTCGCCCTGCACCTGCTGGAATTTCTGGAAGGCTTCCGGATTGTTCAACACTTCCGGCGTGATCTGGAAACTGGTGGCGGCGGCGCGCGCGCGCGTCACCGCCTCCAGCGTCTCGCGTTCGTGGCTGGCATAGCCCTTGACGGTGTTGACCAGATTGGGGATCAGATCGGCGCGGCGCTGGTACTGGTTGACCACCTCGCCCCAGGCTGCCTTGGTCGCCTCGTCCTTGGCCTGGAACTGGTTGTAACCGCAGCCCGACAGCACGGTCGCCAACACCAGTGTCAGCAGCATACGTGCCGACGCCGGGAAACTGATCAGTGTCATGATGATCCACCCCTTCCTAGTTGTCGAATGAATAAAAATATACCTGAAATGAGTGCATGACGCCCACGCAAACGAACGCGCCTGCGGACTGACGGCCGGGAGCCTGCGTTACAATGACGGGTTTGCAATCGACCTGAGGCCCTTCCCGTGAAATTTATCGACAAGCTCTCCGCTGCCTGGACCACCAACAATTCCTTGCTGTGCGTGGGCCTCGATCCCGATCTGGAGCGCTTTCCCGACGCATATAAACGCACACCGGATGCGATCTACGCGTTCTGCAAGGAAATGATCGACGCGACCGCCGATCTGGCCTGCGCGTTCAAGCCGCAGATCGCGTATTTCGCCGCGCTGGGCGCCGAACGCCAGCTGGAACAGATCTGCGCCTATGTGCGCGCGCAGTATCCCCACATTCCCCTGATTCTCGACGCCAAGCGCGGCGATATCGGCGCCACCGCCAGGCAATACGCGCGCGAAGCCTTCGACCGCTACGGCGCCGACGCCGTGACCGTCAATCCCTACATGGGGTCCGATTCGGTTGAACCCTATATGGAATGGAGCGAGCGCGGCGTGATCATCCTGTGCCGTACCTCCAATCCGGGCGGCTCGGATCTGCAGTTCATGCAGGTCGACGGCAAGCCGCTGTACCAGCACGTGGCCCGGCTGGTGGCGGAGAAATGGAATTCCAATGGCCAATGCGCGCTGGTGGTAGGCGCCACCTTCCCCGAAGAACTGGCGCAGGTGCGGGCGATCGTGGGCGACATGCCCCTGCTGGTGCCCGGGGTCGGCGCCCAGGGCGGCGACGTGCAGGCGACCGTGAGGGCAGGGCGTACCGCCGCCGGTACCGGCATGATGATCAATTCCTCCCGCGCCATTCTGTACGCCACGCCACAGCAGTCCGAAGACTTTGTCGCGGCGGCGCGGCGGGTGGCGCGGGAAACGCGCGACAGCATCAACCAGTATCGGGCCTGAGGCTTATTTCTTGACCGGCGCGCTGTAGGTCACCCGGTAGACCCGGCCGCGGTGGTCATCCGAGACCAGCATCGAACCGTCCGCCAGGAAAGCGATGTCGACCGGGCGGCCGATCACCGTACCGTTCTGGATAAAGCCGTCGATAAACACGGTGTCGCTGGCGACCTGGTTGTCGGCCAGCGTGATCAGGGCGACCCGGTAACCGCTCTTTTGCGAGCGGTTCCATGAGCCGTGCTCGGCCACGAACAGCTGATGCTTGTATTGCTCGGGAAACTGCTTACCAGTATTGAACTCGAGACCGAGCGAGGCCACGTGCGGCCCCAGCTTGGCCATCGGTGCGGCAAATTCCGAACACTTCCTGCCTGCGGCAAATTCCGGGTCGGGCACCACGCCGCCCTGGCAATACGGAAAGCCGAAATGCAGGCCGGTCGTGGGCGCCATGTTGAGCTTATCGGAAGGCAAGTTATCACCCAGCATATCGCGGCCATTGTCGGTGAACCACAGTTGCCCCGTTTGCGGGTGCCAGGCCATGCCCACCGAATTGCGGATGCCGCGCGCCACTTCCTCGAACTGGCTGCCGTCCGGATTCATGCGGTGGATCTTGGCGTACACCTCGTCGTCCTTGTTGCAGACGTTGCAGGGCGCGCCGACCGGAATGTACAGCTTGCCGTCGGGACCGAATTTGATCACCTTTTCGCCGTGCCATGCGTCGCCCGGCATTGCGCGCACCACCTTGAAGGCAGGCGACTTGTCGAAGGTCGTGTCGATATCGTCGTAACGGATGACGCGATGCATTTCCGCCACGTACAGGGAACCATTGCGGTAGGCCACGCCGATGGGCCGGTTCAAGCCTTGCGCCACGGTCACCACCCGTTCAAGCTCGTTGCGTTTGTTGGTCACCAGGGCGTACACCTTGCCGACTTCGCGCGAACCGACGAACACGGTGCCCGAGGGCGCCACCGCCATGCTGCGCGCCGACGGCACCTGGTCGGCGAACACCGAGATCGAAAAGCCGACCGGCAAGGTAAAGCCGGCCAGTTCCGGATACTTGCCCGCCGGACCGGCGGCCACGGGAACGCTGGGCGCCACCGGGATGAGCAGATAGTCGGCGATGGCGGCGATGGTCTTGCTGTCCATGGCATCTTTCCACGCCGGCATGCCGGAGGCAGGCAAGCCGTTGCTGATGAATTTCACCAGGGCTGCGTGGTTGGGCTGGACTTTGTCCCACTTGGCGTCGGCCAGGCTGGGGCCGGCACCTCCCTGGCGTTGCTCGCCGTGGCAGACGGCGCAGTTTTGCTGATAGGGCACGGTGCCATCGGCGGCGATCAGTGCGACACGGCCATCCTTTTGCCAAAGCG
>CBFGOU010000204.1:0-7862 GCA_965650445.1 uncultured Oxalobacteraceae bacterium
AGTCCTGGTACGGCACGCCCAGGGCCTCGCCCAGCAGCAGCGAACGAAAGCCGGTGCAGTCGATGAACAGGTCGCCCTCGAGCACGCTGCCGTCGGCCATGGTCAGGGAGGCGATGTGGCCGCTGTCCGGGTCGGTGTTGACCGTGCCGATCCTGCCCTCGACCCGGCGCACCCCGAACCCTTCGCTGAAGCTGCGCAGGTAGCGCGCGTAGGCGCCGGCATCCAGATGGTAGGCGTAGTTCAGGCCATCGTCGGGCAGGTGGGCGAAGCGCTCCTTCTCGGCGGCGCGCAGTTCGAGGCAGTAGTGGCCGTACTCGCCGGCCAGGCCGCGCTCGCGGCCCTTGTGCCAGAAATGCTGGAAGCCGGCGGTCCAGTGGTCGATCCCGGTTTCGCCGAACGAGTGGATGTAGCGATGGCCGGGCTCGCGCCAGTGCTCGAAGCTGATGCCCAGCTTGAAGGTGGCGTTGGTGGCGGCCATGAACTGCGCTTCGTTCAGTTCCAGCAGCTTGTGGAAGGTGATCATGGTCGGGATGGTCGCCTCGCCCACCCCCACGGTGCCGATGTCGTCCGATTCGACCAGCGTGATGTCGAGGAGCTTGCCCAGCGATTTGGACAGCATGGCGGCCGACATCCAGCCGGCGGTGCCGCCGCCGGCGATGATCACGCGGCGCACGGGTTGATGGTGGGACGGGCGGGTGGCTTGCACGGTGCACCTTAACGATTGAGTCGGTTGAGAAGAAAGGCGCGCAGGCTGCGCGCCGCGTCGGCGTCGAGCGGGGCGAGGATGCGCCGCGCCGCGGGCGCAAGATGGTCCGCTTCGCTGCCGTCGCTGCCGAAGACGTAGTGCTCGAACAGGCCTTTCCAGATCCGGCGCTGTTCGGGCGGCAGCTCGCGCATGCTCAGCAGCGCATGCATCAGGGTGTTTTGCGGCGTGTCCATCCAGGCCGGCGACTGGCGCCACCAGTAGTTGACCAGGATGTTGAAGGGCGTGAGCGCGGCGACGTCGTGGAACCACATGCTGGGGATGAAAATGGCGTCGCCCGCGTCCAGTTCGGCCACCAGCGCCTGCGCCTGCGCTTGGGCGAAGCGGGGATAGCGCTGCAGGTCCGGCCTGGCCAGGTCGACCATCGAAATGGCCTGGCCGGCCGGGTTGAAGTCGAGCGGGCCCATGTACAGGTTGCCGATCTGGTCGGGCGGAAACAGCGTGAAACGGCGGCGCCCGGCCGCCACGCAGGCGATATTGTCGGGCAGGTCGTAGTGCGCGCAGACGCGCGTGCGGTTGCCGATCCAGATGCTGGCCAGCGGATCGCGCGCGCCGAGGTCGAGCGCGTTCTCGGCGCGCAGGCCGGGCAGGCTGGCGTCGATCATGGTCGAGCCGACATAAATGGCCGGCGCGCGCTCCATGCCGGCGCAGGCCAGCAGTTCGTCGAGCACCTGTTCCAGGCGCGCGCGGCGCGGCGCGTAATTGAAGCCGGTCAGGTCCTCGTTATAGAAAAAGCGGCCGTCGATCTCGGGCCCGCCCACCCAGGCGGTAACGGGCGCGCCCTGGTAGAAGCGGCGCAGGTAGGCGCTGGCATCCTGGCTGGAGGCGCGCGCGGCCTGCACGAGCGGCCAGGCGGCGCCCAGTGCGCGGATCACATACGGCTGGGTCGAGGTGAGCTGGGCGTGATTGAGCGTGGCGCCGGGCGCCAGGGTGATCTCGGGTAATGCGGTCGCCATGGAAGGCTTGGCCCTTCGTACAATTGATGACGGATATTGTTGCACAGTCCAAAAAAGCGGGGCCGCAAACCGCAGCGGCCCGAGCCATGCGGGGGCCAGCCAGGCTCACACCCTGCCGGCCCACCGCGAAGCGGCGATCAGAACTTGTAGCGCCCCGACAGCATGTAACGCGGACCGGACTGGGCAACGTACAGGGCCATGGTTTCGCTGCGGCCGTACTGGCGCACGGTTTCGTTGGTCAGGTTGATGCCTTCGAACTGGACCGACAGGTTCTTGCTGATGTTGTAGCCAACGCTCAGGTCCAGCTGACCGTAGGCGTCGGTGTAGCGTGGGTTCGAACGACCGCTGTCGGCCGGGGTGACGAGGAACTTGTCACGCCAGTTGTATGCGGCACGGACGGTCCAGTTGGCATCTTCGTAGATACCGACCAGGTTGGCGGAGTCGGACAGACCTACCAGCGCAAACTGGTCGGTGGTGCCCAGGTTGTTGAACTCCAGGCCCGATTTAACCTTGGTGTAGTTGGCCTGGATGCCGAAGCCGGTGTTCTCGAACATGTGCTGGACATTGAACTCGACGCCCTTGAGGGTGTCGCTCTTCTCGTTCACCGGGGTGGTCACGCGGGTCGGCACCAGGGGATCGCCGGCGATACCGGTGATCGTGCCTTCGATGACGCCGAAGCTGTTTGGCGTGAGCGACTTGGCGGCAACGCCCAGCTGACCGTTGAAGTTGCGGAAGATATAGTTGCGGATACAGGTGGTGTTGTCGATCGAGCATGCGCCGCCGGTAGGGGCGATGGCCTGGTTCCAGTACTTGCCGCCGATCGGCGTCGTCACGTTGGCCGTGCCCTGCACCACGCGGTTACCGGCGTAGTTGTCCAGCTTCTTGTTGAACAGGCCGACCGAGACCATGCTCTGCTTGCTGTAGTACCACTCGGCAGAGAAGTCCAGGTTCTTCGACTTGACTGGTTTCAAGGCCGGATTGCCGGCATTGCCGGTTACGCCGGTCACGCCCAGGCTGTTCGACAGCGTGGTGCTGGCGATGATCTGGTCGTACATCGGACGGCCGATGGTTTCACCGTAGCTGGCACGCAGTTTGGTGTCCGAACGCGGATCGATGTCGAAGTCCAGGCTAGGCAGCACGTGCTTGTAGCTGCCGGTGCCCACCACATAGGCGCTGCCGCCCGAGTTGAGGTTCAGCTCGTTCTGCGAGACCCAGTCGATCGACTGCGGGACCGTCGACAGGGTGCTCGAGACGACGTCGGTCTTCTCGTAACGCACGCCCACGCCGGTGTGCGCCGGCATGCCGGCCAGTTCCCACTCGGTATTGAGCTGCAGATACAGCGACTTGCTCTTCTCCGTGGTCAGGCGTTCCCAGTCCGGATTCTGCAAAGTCGGCGTGAAATCGGCCGGCGCGCCGGTGCTCTTGATCGCCGCGGCGCGCATGGCGGCCAGGTCGAACGTGTAGAACTGCGGCAGCAGCCTCGAATCGCTGCTGCCGCCCAGCTCGCTGAAGTAGCCTCCCAGGCCCGATTCCTTCCACAGGCCCTGATCCTGGGTCTTGTCGCCGGCGCCGCCCCAGCCATTTTGTTGCACCTGCTTGAACAGCGAGCGGTTCTTGGCCTTGGTCGTGGCCAGGCCGAAGTTCAGGGTCGACGATTCCAGCAGCGACAGGCGTCCGCCCAGCTGGAGCTGGTCGATCTGCATTTTCTGGTAGCCGTCCTGAAACCACGAGCCAGTCACCTGGTGCGGGCTGGTGCCCACGGTGCCGACCGTCAGCACCGGCATGTAACTGGTGAAGTCCACCGAGGTGGTGGCGCGGTTGAACGTCGCGGTACCCATATCGTTGTTGGTGCCGAACGGGCTGTCGCGCTCCGACACGGCGGTCGAATGGTGGGCGTCGAAGTTCAGTTTCAGGGCCGGGGAGACTTTCCACTGCGCATTGAAACCGGTCGAACCGTTGGTCGACTTGGTGCCGTAGTCACCGCCGTTGTTGGACAGGTCTTCCGGCGCGGCGGGGTCACCCGGCTTGTCGCGGTCCCGGATATTGGTGGCGAACACCAGCGGCGAGGCCAGCGGGCCATTGGTCCATGCGCCGCTCGATGGGCCGTTGTTGAACCAGACGCTCATCTCGTTGTACTTGCTGTGCACCTTGTTCTGCGAATAGGTGTAGTCCAGCGTGGTGATCAGGTCATTGTTCGGCTTGAACTGCAGGGTCAGCTGGCCGTTGGTCCGCTCGCGGTGGGTGCCGCGCGTGGTGTAGTTCATATTCTGCGGACGCAGATAGATATCGCCGGCTTTCGGCTTGTTGGTGATGCCTGCCGCGCCCGCGGTCAGGGCCTCGACGTTGGTGGTGTCCGAGCCCAGGGTCGGGCCGACCCAGCCGTTCGGCAGCGAGGCGGAGTTGACGCCCAGATTGCGTTCCTGGTAGCTGCCGGACACGGCGACGCCGAACATGCCGAAGGTGTTGCTGTAGATGCCCGACAGTTCAGGGGTGAGCGCGTTGCCGGTTTTGTTGCCAGCTGGCAGATTCTTTACGGATTCGTCGTACACGCCTTTCACGCCGACCGAGGCTTGCATGCCAGGCCGGTCGAACGGACGGGCGGTCATGATGTTGATGGTCGCGCCAATGCCGCCCGGCGGGGTGTCGGCACGGCTTGACTTGTACACCTGGATCTGGGAGATCGATTCGGATGCCAGGTTGGCGAAGTCGAAGGAACGGCCGTTCAGGTTATCGATTGCCGAGGTCGGCATCTGACGGCCGTTGAGCAGCACCATGTTCAGGTCGGGGCCGACACCGCGCACGGTCACCCGCGAGCCTTCGCCCAGGTTACGGTCGATCGACACGCCCGAGATCCGCTGCAGCGATTCCGCCAGGTTGGTATCGGGGAATTTACCGATGTCTTCAGCGACGATACCGTCGACGAAACCGTCGGCGCTGCGCTTCAGATTCATGGTCGACTGCATGGCGGCACGGATACCGGTCACCACGACCTTCTGTGGTTCCTCGGCCGGGGCGGCGCCGGTGGTTTGGGCGTTGGCCGGCGCGAATGCCGCGCAAGCGCTGGCGACGGCAAGGGCGATCAACCGTTGTTGGGTCTTCGGCTGAACGGCAACATCTTTATTATGATTACGCACTGCTTCTCCTCTCTAGCTATCGTTCCGGCTCCGCCCGATGAACTGGCGCGATGCCGGTGGTGGCACTACTAAAAACGCCATCAAACATGGCGTCGTTTCTTGCTGTGCTGCGGTGCTGCCCGGGGTGCTGCGGACGCGCGCGTGCCGCCGCACGCGCGGTCAATCCCGTCGGAATTGGCGTGTTCGAGGTTTCTTGCTACCGATGTGGCGATGGCCGGCGAAAAGCCGGCCGCGCAGCGTGGGCGGGGTCTAGTGGCGCGCCTCGCGCATGGGGATAAGGTGCTTTGACAACGTTTTCATGCGGCTCTCCTCGTCGACCTGTATTCTTGTCTTTTATCGTGGTTAAATCGGATTGGTGGCTGTCCGGCTGAATCGCGATCGAGCAATCATGGGGTTTTATGATAGCGCGACCATTCAGTGTATTGGCATTGCCTTGGCTTGTCAACAATGTTGCGTGAATGGTATTGCATTGTTTGCGGACAGCCGCGTTCCCGTTCTTTACCGGGCGTAATCAAAGATTGCGTGATTCGATACGGGCCATATCGTCATTCCAGTTGCGGGCAGCGCGACGATTTTGGCTGCCCGTCATCCCTGCTCATCGATAGCGTTACCGTGCCCGATAGGCGGAACATGGGGCAAAACATCGGTAATATCTTTATTCACGTTGCCGAAATAGTCATGCGTGAGGCAGTCACAGAATGACACGGTGTTCGTGCTTGTGCAACGATAAGTCGTCAAATTACAACACCTAAATGGAAGCGATCCCACCGCCAAGCTGGTGTTATCGAAAACATTCCCGCCCTGTTGATTCGAGCGGGTGCGCGGGGCCAAAAAAAACGCAGCGTCCTCGCGGATCGCTGCGTTTTATTGCCGAAGCGCTCGCTTAGCGTGGCAGTACCGATGAACCCATCAGGAACGCATCGACTTCACGGGCAGCCTGACGGCCTTCGCGGATCGCCCACACCACCAGCGACTGGCCGCGGCGCATGTCGCCGGCGACGAACACTTTGGCTTTCGAGGTCTTGTAGCAGCCTTCGCCGTCGGTGGTGGCCTTGACGTTGCCGCGGTTGTCTTTCTCGACGCCGAAAGCGTCCAGCACTTGCTGCACTGGCGACACGAAACCCATGGCCAGCAGCACCAGATCGGCCTTCATTTCGAATTCCGAATCGGGCACTTCGCTCATCTTGCCGTCTTTCCACTCGACGCGGCAGGCGATCAGCTTCTCCACCTTGCCGCCTTTGCCTTCCAGGCGCTTGGTCGCCACGGCCCAGTCGCGCGAGCAGCCTTCCTCGTGCGAGGAGGAAGTGCGCAGCTTGGTCGGCCAGTACGGCCACACCATCGGCTTGTTTTCCTGTTCCGGCGGCATAGGCATCAGTTCGAACTGGGTCACCGACGCGGCGCCGTGACGGTTCGAGGTACCGACGCAGTCCGAACCGGTATCGCCGCCGCCGATCACGACCACGTGCTTGCCGGTAGCCTTGATCTGGTCCTTCAGCTTGTCGCCGGCGTTGACCTTGTTTTGCAGCGGCAGGAAATCCATGGCGAAATGCACGCCCTTCAGTTCGCGGCCCGGCACCGGCAGGTCACGCGGGGTTTCCGCGCCGCCGGCCATGACGATGGCGTCGAAGTCTTTTTCCAGGTCTTCCGGGAAGATGGTTTCCTTGGCCCAGTTGTTGACGGTCGAAGGAAAATCCTTGCCGATCAACACGCTGGTGCGGAAGGTCACGCCTTCGGCTTCCATCTGCGCGACACGGCGGTCGATGTGCGACTTTTCCATCTTGAAGTCGGGAATGCCGTAGCGCAGCAGGCCGCCGACGCGGTCGCTCTTTTCGAACACGGTGACGCTGTGGCCGGCGCGCGCCAGCTGCTGGGCGGCCGCCAGGCCGGCAGGACCGGAACCGACCACGGCAACCTTCTTGCCGGTCAGCGTGGCCGGTGGCTGCGGCACAACCCAGCCGTTTTCCCAGCCGGTGTCGATGATCTTGTGCTCGATCGACTTGATGCCGACCGGGTCGTTGTTGATGCCAAGCGTGCAAGCCGATTCGCACGGCGCCGGGCAGATGCGGCCGGTGAACTCGGGGAAGTTGTTGGTCGAGTGCAGGGTGTCCAGCGCGGTACGGTAGTTCGCGTGATACACCAGGTCATTCCAGTCAGGGATGATGTTGTTGACCGGGCAGCCGTTGTTGCAGAACGGGATGCCGCAATCCATGCAGCGCGCCGCCTGGATCTTCGCTTCGCCGTCCGTCAGGTGCAGAACGAATTCCTTGTAGTTCTTGAGGCGTGCGGCAGGCTCGAGATAACCCTCTTCCTGACGCTCAAATTCCATGAAACCAGTGATTTTACCCACGATATTTTTCCTTAGTTCTGTTCTGCTTAGGCCGCGGCTTGTTCAGCGGCTTCTTCCATGCTGGAGTGCATCTCTTCCAGGGCGCGTTTGTAGTCGGTCGGGAAGACTTTGACAAACTTGCTGCGGCCGGTTGCCCAGTCGTCCAGCAGGAAGCGCGCGCGGGTCGAGCCGGTGTGCTTGAAGTGACGTTCGACCAGGCGCTTGAGGATCGCTTCGTCGGACTCGCGCTCGCTGTTGCGGCTCTGGCTGTGCCAGCTCGATACCGGACCTTGCTCCTTGCTGCTGACCACGCGCTCCAGCGCCACCATGGCGGTGTTGCACTTCTTCTCGAAGTCGCCGTCCGGATCGTAGACGTACGCCACGCCGCCCGACATGCCGGCCGCGAAGTTGCGGCCGGTGGTGCCCAGCACGACCACGGTGCCGCCGGTCATGTATTCGCAGCCGTGGTCGCCCACGCCTTCGACCACGGCGGTGGCGCCCGAGTTACGCACGGCGAAGCGTTCGCCGGCCACGCCGTTGAAGAAAGCTTCACCGGCAATCGCGCCGTACAGCACGGTGTTGCCGACGATGATGTTGTTCACCGCCCAGCCGCGGAACTCGGTGTTCGGACGCACGATGATGCGCCCGCCCGACAAGCCCTTGCCGACGTAGTCGTTGCCTTC
>CBFGOU010000205.1:0-7848 GCA_965650445.1 uncultured Oxalobacteraceae bacterium
AAATCAGCTTCAAGCGCGACACCGTCAACGACGCCAACGTCGAAGCGCGCCTGCGCTTCACCTTGTACCTGGGGGAGGGGCGCCATGAATAAGCGCGTACTGGCCCTGCTTGCCGTGGCCGCGGCCATCGGCGCCCTGATGGTGTTCGACCGCGGCGCGCCCGGGTCCGGCGTGGTCGAAGCGGTCGAGCGCAATGCGCCGAAGCTGGCCGCCGCGCCGGCCAAACCGGGTGCGCCGGAACCGGCCATCCTGCGCCTGATCCCGCGCGCCGAACTGATCGGCGCCGACGACGAAGCCATGGGTGGCGGCAACGGCCTGTTCGGCACCCAGAACTGGAATCCGCCGCCGCCCGCGCCGCCGCCGGCGATGGTGGGGCCGCCGCCGCCGCCACCGCCGCCCACCGCGCCGCCGCTGCCGTTCACCTATCTGGGCAAGGCGCGCGAAGGCGGGGTGTGGGAAGTCTATCTGGTCCGCGGCGACAAGACTTACGTTGCAAAGATCAAGGACACCATCGATGGCGTGTACCGCGTGGACGCGATCAGGCCGCCGATGATGACCTTTACCTATCTGCCCCTGAACCAGGAGCAGACGCTTAATATTGGAGTGTTCGACTGATGGCTAGCCTATTTTCCGGCAATCGCTGCCGCAACCTGCCACGCCTGCTGGCATTGCTGGCCGTGCTGACGCTATCCGGCTGCGCGGGCCAGCTGGCCTATCAAAACGCGCGCTCGCTGGCGGCGCAGGACAAGGTCGAGGAAGCGCTGCTCAAGTTCCGCGAAGCGGTCGACGCCGACCCCTCCAACCCGGCCTTCCGGACCGCCTTCCTCAACGCGCGCGACCGCAACGCCATCCGGCTGGTGGAGCAGGGCGAGCGCGCCCTGGCGGCGGGCAAGCCGGAACTGGCGCGCCAGGCCTACCAGCGCGCGCTGTCGATCGATCCGGCGCACGAGCGCGCCCGCGCCGGCCTGCGCCTGCTCGAAGCCGATGCGCGCCACAGCCGCATGATGGCCGACGCCAGCGCCGCGATGGAACGCAAGGATTACGAAACGGCGCGCCAGAAGGCCGCCGCCGTGCTGGCCGAGCGTCCTTCGCATGAAGCGGCGCGCCTGATGCTGGCCGAGGTCACCGAAAAGACCGCGCCCGCCCTGGAAAACAGCGGCCTGGCGGCGGCCTACAAGCAGCCGATCAGCATCGAATTCCGCGACGCCCCGCTCAAGCAGATCTTTGAACTCATTTCGCGCCGCTCCGGCCTGAACTTCCTGTTCGATAAGGACGTCAAGACCGACCAGCGCGCCTCGATCTTCCTGAAAAACAGCACCGTCGAAGCGGCCGTGTACTACCTGCTGGTGACCAACCAGCTGGAGCAGCAGGTCATGGACGGCAACACCGTGCTGGTCTACCCGAACATCGCCGCCAAGCTGAAGGACTATCAGGAGATGGTCGTCAAGACCTTCTTCCTGGCCAATGCCGAGGCCAAGACGGTGGCCAACACGCTCAAGGTGATTTTGAAAGCGCGCGACGTGGTGGTCGACGACAAGCTCAACCTGATCATCCTGCGCGACAACCCGGAAGCGGTCAAGCTGGCCACCCGCCTGATCGCCCTGCAGGACGTGGCCGAGCCGGAAGTCATGCTCGAAGTCGAGATCCTCGAAATCAAGCGCAGCCGCCTGCTGGAACTGGGCGTGACCTGGCCCGACAAGCTGGCCCTGGCGCCGATCACCTCGGCCACCAGCGGCCCGCTGACCATCAATCAGCTGCGCGGCCTGAACCGCGACAATGTCGGCCTCTCCGGCGTCTCCGCCACCCTCTCGGCCAACAAGACCGATGGCGATTCCAACACCCTGGCCAATCCGCGCATCCGCGTGCGCAACAAGGAAAAGGCCAAGGTCGTGATCGGCGAAAAGGTACCGTCGATTACCACCACGATTTCGCCCGGCGCGACTGCCGGCTTTTCCCAGGAATCGGTCAATTACCTGGACGTGGGCTTGACGCTCAATGTCGAGCCGACCATCTATTTGAACAATGAAGTGGCGATCCGTATCGCCCTGCAGGTCAGCAACCTGGTCGGCTCGATGACCACCAAGAACGGCACCACCGCGTACCAGATCGGCACCCGCGAAGCGACCACGATGCTGCAATTGAAGGATGGCGAAAACCAGGTGCTGGCCGGCCTGATCAACAACGAAGACCGCAGCAACGGCACCAAGGTCCCCTTCCTGGGCGAGATTCCGCTGATCGGGCGCCTGTTCGGCACCAGCAAGGATGGCAACGACAAGACCGAAATCGTGCTGTCGATCACGCCTCACCTGATCCGCAACATCCAGCGGCCGTCAGCGGCCGCGTCCGAGTTCAATGCCGGTACCGAGACCACGTTCCGGCGCCGTCCCGATTCGGTGCCGGTGCCGGCCGGCAAAGTTGGCGCGCCCGCCGCACCAGCGCCGGCACCTGCTCCGGCCGCGCCGCCGGCCGCCCCGGCCTTGCCGCTGGCCGCGCCGGTGCACGCCCCGGTCCCGGCGCCGCCGGTGCCTGCCGTGCCGCAACCGACCGGCGTCACCGTCACGCCGATTCCCGCGCCCGAGGTGAAGCAGCAATGATGCGGCGCGGCTTTACGCTGATCGAATTGCTGGTGACACTGGCGATTCTGGCCATGCTCGGCACCCTGGTGGTGCCGGTGACGCAGGTCACGATGCAGCGTAAGAACGAGCAGGAACTGCGCCATGCCCTGCGCGAGATCCGCAATGGCATCGACGCTTACAAGAAGGCTTACGACGAAGGGCGTCTTCCGCGCGTGCTCAACAGTAACGGCTACCCGAAAAACCTGGAGATCCTGGTCGAAGGGGTGGCCGACCAGCGCAGCCCCAAGCGCGCCAAGATCCATTTCCTGCGCCGCATCCCGCGCGACCCCTTCAACCCGGACAGCGAGTTGAGCGATGCCCAGACCTGGGGCAAGCGCAGCTATGCCAGCGAAGCGGCCGAGCCGCAGGAAGGCGAAGATGTCTACGATGTGTATTCGCTGTCGCCGCGCGTCGGCCTGAACGACGTGCCTTACCGGAAGTGGTGATGAAGCATAAACCCGCAGGATTTACCCTGATCGAATTGCTGGTGGTGCTGGGCATCGTGGCGCTGCTGCTGACCCTGGCCGTGCCGCGTTTCTTCCCCAGCATCGACAACGCCAAGGAAACCATCCTGGCCGATAATCTGCGCAACACCCGCGCGGTGATCGACCAGTACTACGCCGACACCGGCCGCTATCCGGAATCGCTGGAGCAGCTGGTCGAGAAAAAATACCTGCGCAGCGTTCCGGTGGACCCGATCACCGAAAGCAGCACCACCTGGCTGATCGTGCCGCCGGACGACGCCACCAAGGGCACGGTCTACAGCGTCCGCAGCGGTGCGCCTGGCAGCGGCCGCAACGGCAAGCCGTTTTCCGACTGGTAGCCATGCGCCGGCAGCAAGGCTTTACCTACCTCGGCCTGATCATTCTGGTGGCGGTGATCGGCATGGTCGGTGCTGCCAGCCTGAAGATCGGCGCGCTGCTGCAGCGCGCCGCCGCCGAGGAAGAGTTGCTGGAAATCGGCGCCCAGTTCAGCGCCGCCCTCAAGAGCTATGCCGCGGCCACCCCGGCGGGCCAGCTGCAGCAGCCGAAAACCCTGCAGGATTTGCTGCGCGATCCGCGCTCGTCGGCCGTGCGGCGCCACCTGCGCAAGATCTTCGTCGATCCGGTCACCGGCAAGGCCGAGTGGGGGGTGATGTATCTGGGCGATAAAGTCGGCGTGATCGGCGTCTACAGCCTGTCGCAGTCCAAGCCGCTCAAGATCGCCAATTTCGACGCGCGCTTTACCAATCTCGACAACAAGAAGAAAATCTCGGACTGGAAGTTCATGATGCCGGGGCAATCCGCCGCGCTGACGCCGCCTGCCAATGGGGCCGCCCAGCCGTCGCTGTTCGGCCAGCCCAGGCCCGGTGCGCCCGCGCCAATGGTGCCGGGGGCGGCGCCCCCTGAAGCCGCGATGGCCCCCGTCCCGCTCACTGCTGACGGCGCACATCCGGCCGAGGCGCCCGCGCCCGGGGCCAGCCTGGAAGCGCCTTCAACGCCGGAGCAGGAACCGGAGCCGGAGAACAAGCCTGACGAGAAAACCGACGAAACGCCTGCCGATGGCGATCCCACGCTCCGAAAGTAGGGCACCTGACTCGGCGCCACGCCAGCTGTACACGAGCTGGCGCAGCCGCTGCGCTATTTCCCCATGCGCCGGAAATCGGCCAGCCGGAATCCGAGCACAAATAGGGCGGCAAAATACGCCGCTGCCGCCACGCCGATAATTCCCAGCAGGGCAAGCACGCGCAACAGCGCATGCTTTTGCAGCCCGGCCCAGTCGAACTGGCCCGCGGCGAAATAGCAAACCGCGCCCAGCACCGTCACCGCCACCACCAGTTTCAGGAAGAACGGCCACCATCCCGCCTGCGGCACCAGAATGCCGCGCCGGCGCAGGCCGGTGTAGAGCAGGGTGGCGTTGATGCAGGCGCCCATGCCGATCGACAGCGCCAGTCCGGCCACGCCCAAGAGCGGCACGAACACCAGGTTGAGCAGCTGGGTAAGCACCAGCACGCCCACGGCGATATTGACCGGGGTGCGCACTTCCTGGCGCGCATAAAAGGCCGGCGCCAGCGTCTTGACCATGATGATGCCGAGCAGCCCGGCGGCGTAGGCGATCAGCGGCATGGCCGAGGTGTGGATGTTGGCGGCCTTGAACTGGCCGTAGTGGAACAGGGTGGCGATCATCGGTTCGGCCAGGGCCGCCATGCCGACCGCCGCCGGCAGCGCCAGCATGAAGGTCAGGCGCATGCCCCAGTTGAGCAGGGATGAATACTCGGTACTGTCGCCCTCGGTGTTGGCTTTGGCCAGGCTGGGCAGCAAAACCGTGCCCAGCGCCACGCCCAGCATCGCCGTGGGAAATTCCATCAGGCGGTCGGCGTAGGTGAGGGCGGTGACGCTGCCGGCGGCCAGCGAGGCGGCGATGCTGGTGTTGATCAGCAAGCTGATCTGCGCGGCCGAGACGGCGAACACGGCCGGCCCCATCTTGCGCAAGATGCGCCGCACGCCGGGATTGCGCAGGGCGGCGGCCACGTTCAAATGGATGCGCGGCAGCATGCCGATCCGGATCAGCGAGGGAATCTGCACGCCCACCTGCAGCACGCCGCCGACCATGACGGCAATGGCCATCGCGTAGATCGGCTGGGCCATGCGCGGCGCCAGCACCGTCGCGCCGAGGATGGACGACAGGTTCAGCAGCACCGGGGTGAACGCCGGGATCTTGAACTGGCGCCAGGTGTTGAGCACGCCGCCGCCGAGCGCGACCAGCGACATGCAGGCAATGTAGGGGTACATCAGGCGTGTCATGAACACCGCGCTGTCGAAGGCGCCCGGGGTGTCGTTCAGGCCGCTGCCTATCCATAACAGCAGCAGCGGGGCGGTGATGATGCCCACCACGCTGACCAGGATGGTCGACCACAGCAGGACCGTGCCGACATGGTCGACCAGCACCCGCGTTTCCTCATGGCCGTCCTTGCCTTTGTATTCCGACAGGATCGGGACGAAGGCTTGCGAGAAGGCGCCCTCGGCGAACAGGCGGCGCAGCAGGTTGGGGATGCGGAAGGCGATATTGAAGGCGTCCGAGAAGGCGTCGGCCCCGAAGGCGCGCGCGAACAGGCTGTCGCGCAGCAGGCCGGTAATCCGGGACAGCATGGTCATGCTGGTGATGGCGGAGAGGGTCTTGAGCAGATTCATAGCCCGCGATTATAGCCCGGCGATGCCCTGCGGAACCCCCTCGGCGCCGACAAATCGTGATGAAGTAATTGCCCTGTCCAGATTCATCGGATATAATCGAAGGCTGTACAGAATTCTGTTACGCAGACACGAATGTTTGGCAGGCACTGGTTTGACACACAAGGTGTGATAAAAGCACCGGTTTGACAGACGCTACTGTTTGCAAACGCAACTTGACCCCGAATTAGGAAATTCCATGGCAAATACCGCACAGGCGCGCAAACGCGCTCGTCAAGCAGTTAAGCAAAACGCGCACAACTCGTCGCAGCGTTCGACCCTGCGTACCGCTATCAAGGCAGTGCGCAAGGCCATCCAGGCTGGCGACAAAGCCGCTGCTACCACGATCTTCCAGGCCTCCGTGTCGAAGATCGACAGCATCGCTGACAAAAAGATCATCCACAAGAACAAGGCTGCTCGCCACAAGAGCCGCCTGGCAGCTGCCCTGAAGGCACTGTCGGCTTAATCGCCGGTCCGGCGGGCTTGCCGCCCGCTCTGCTTGTGACGGTATGAAAAAACCCGCCTGAACCTGGTTCGGCGGGTTTTTTCGCTTGGCTCGCGCACGAGCCGACACCTAGTTTTTCTGCTGCAAGCCGTCGATGACGGTGCCTGGCTTGATGTGTTTCTGCTTGAACCAGCCCAGGTTCATTTCCAGCGCGTACTTGACCTCGCCTTTTGAGCAGTGCGTGTCCAGGGTTTGCGGCTGCATGTCTTCGATGTTGACAATCTTGCCTTGTGCATCGATAAACGCCACCGACAGCGGCAGCAGGGTGTTTTTCATCCACATGCACTGCTTGTTGGGCTGGTCGAACACGAACACCATGCCATTATTGGCGCCCATTTTCTCGCGGAACATCAGGCCCTGCTGACGGGCGGCGTCGTCGGCCGCGACTTCGGCCTGGATCAGGTGCATGCCGGCGGCCAGCTCGACGTGGCCGAAGCGGGCGTTCTGTGCCTGTGCGGCGGCGGCGAGGCTCGCCAGTGCCAGCAAAATCAATTTTTTCATAGTAGGAAGCGGTGCCAAGGGAGCGCCGATTAAGCCATGCGCGGTGCTGCCCCGTCAAGGGCTGCGTCCGCGCACGTAAAAAAGGCAGGCCGCAGCCTGCCTTGGCGCTGCCCGGCGGGGCAATTACTTGGCCGAGGCGGCGGCCGATGCGGCAGCCGGGGCGGCGGCAGGAGCGGCTTTGTCTTTCTTGGCTTTGGCCTTCTTGGCAGGTGCCGGAGCGGCGGCAGGGGCGGCGGCTGGAGCGGACGCTGCAGGCGCGGCAGCGGCGGCCGATGCGGAAGCCGATGCGGCTGCGAAAGCGGACGAAGCGAACAGGGACACAACCAGCGCAGCGATAATCTTGGACATGGTGATTTCCTTTGAGTGGGAGAAGGCCAGATTCACATGAATCTGCTTCCTTAACGCGGGCCAAAAATTGTCCGTTGACACTAATTTCTGAAAATCAGTAAATAGTTTACCTGGAGGCCAGCGCGCCGGCCGGCACTTCCATGAATTCCCCCGGCATCAGGGGATGGGTGGCCAGGCTGAACGGACCGATGCTGCTGCGCACCAGGCGCAAGGTCGGCATGCCGACCGCGGCCGTCATGCGCCGTACCTGGCGATTCTTGCCTTCCTGTAAGGTAATCGCGACCCAGCTGGTGGGCTGGCCGGCGCGGCTGCGGATCGGGGGATTTCGCGGCCACAGCCAGGCCGGTTCGGCGATCTGTACCGCCCGGCAGGGTTTGGTGACGAAGTCGCCCAGGTCGATCGGCGCCTGCAGGCGCGCAAGGCGCTCCGCGTCGCACTGGCCCTCGACCTGCACCAGATAGGTCTTGGCTTCCTTGTGGTCCGGATGGGCAATCGTGTGCTGCAGGCGGCCATCGTCGGTCAGCAGCATCAAGCCTTCGCTGTCGGCATCGAGCCGGCCGGCAGGGTAGATGTTCGGGATGGTCAGGTAGTGGGCCAGGGTCTCGCGGCCGTCTTGCGGCGAGAACTGGCACAGCACCTGGAACGGCTTATTAAATAGGATCAGTGACATGTG
>CBFGOU010000206.1:0-7818 GCA_965650445.1 uncultured Oxalobacteraceae bacterium
TCCTGTCGGCGGTGCTGTTCGGCGCGCTGATCCAGGGCGGCTTCGACCTGTCGCTGGAAAAGCCCAACATTCCGCAGGAGACCTTCATCTTCATCCAGGGCCTGATCATCCTGTTCTGCGGTGCGATGGAAAACCTGTATGCGCCGGCGCTGCTGCGCGTGATTAATCTTCGCAAAGGATAGACCATGCTTGAAGACCTGCATCTGGCCAGCATCGTCGTCTCGACCATCCGCAATGCGCCGGTACTGCTGTTTGCCGCCATGGCCGGCCTGTTCGCCGAACGCAGCGGCGTGATCGACCTCGCCCTGGAAGGCAAGATCCTGGCCAGCGCTTTCGCCTCGGCGGCGGTGGCCTACACCACCCAGAACCCGTGGTACGGCGTGGCAGCCGGCGTGGCGGTATCGGCCGTGCTGGCGCTGCTGCAGGGTTTTGTCAGCATCACCCAGAAGGGCAACCAGCTGGTCGGCGGCATCGCGATCAACATCGCCATGAGCGGGCTGACCTTCGTGCTGGCGCAGTTTTTTTATCAGCAGGGCGGACGCACTCCGGACCTGGGCCAGGCGCGCCTGTTCGACATCGTCCTGCCGGGCACCGAGGCAGTGGCCGGCGTGCCCTTCCTCGGCTGGTTCTATGGCCATGTGATCGGCGGCCATTCGGCGCTGGTCTACATCGCGTTCGCGCTGATCCCGATCGTGCACTGGGTGGTCTTCCACAGCCGCTTTGGCCTGCGCCTGCGCGCCTGCGGCGAAAATCCGCATGCGGCCGATGCGGCCGGCGTGAGCGTCGAGCGCACCCGCTATCTGGCCATGCTGGTGGCGGGCATCCTGTGCTCGTTCTCGGGCGCCTACCTGGCCATCGTCCAGAGCGGCTTCTTCCTGCGCGACATGTCGGCCGGGGCCGGCTACCTCGCGCTGGCCGCGCTGGTGTTCGGTAACTGGCGCCCGACCTACACGGCGCTGGGCTGCGTCATGTTCGGCTTTTTCAGGGCCGTGCAGATTCAGATGGAAGGCGTGGAGCTGCCCGGCGTGGGCCGCATTCCCGGTTCGCTGATCCAGATGATTCCGTACGTGGTGACGGTGATCGTACTGGCCGGCTTCATGGCCAAGTCGGTGGCGCCGAAAGCCATCGGCAAGCCCTTCGTCAAATCGCGCTGATGGAGGCTTCCGCGATAGACTGGAAACGTTTTCCATAGCTGGGTTATGATCGTCGCCGTGCAATAGACACGAGGAGACGACAGTGCGACAACAACAACGAGTACGGCGGCTGGCCGCGGCAATCGGCCTGGTGTGCGCCGGCGCCGTGGCGCAGGGCCAGACGGCCAGCTATCCATTTCAGAATCCGGCCCTGCCGGCCGCGCAGCGCATCGCCAACATCCTGTCCCTGATGACGGTTGACGAGAAGATCGACGCGCTGTCGACCGACAGCAGCGTGGCGCGGCTCGGCATTCCCAGCTTTGGCAGTTCCGAAGGCATTCACGGGCTGGTCCAGCGCGGCAGCGAAGAGCGCAAGCGCGGCGCCATTGCGACCACCCAGTTTCCCCAGCCGCCCGGCATGGGCGCGAGCTGGAATCCAAAGCTGGTCGAGCAGGCTGCCGCCGTGCAGAGCGTCGAAGGCCGCTACATCACCCAAAGCGACAAGTACAAGCGCCCGGTGCTGATGCAGTGGGGCCCGCAGGCCGACCTGGCGCGCGATCCGCGCTGGGGCCGCAGCGAAGAGGTCTACAGCGAAGATCCGTTCCTGGCCGGGACCATGGTCACCGCCTTCGTCAAGGGCCTGCAGGGCGAGCATCCCAAATACTGGCGCGCGGCCGCCCTGCTCAAGCACTTCCTCGCCAACAGCAATGAGAATGGACGCGGCAATTCGTCGTCCGATTTCGACGAGCGGCTGTTCTGGGAATACTATGCGGTGCCGTTCAAGATGGGTTTTGAAGATGGCGGCGCGCGCGGCGTCATGGCCGCCTACAACGCCTGGAACGGCACGCCGATGGGCGTGCACCCCATCCTGAACAGCCTGGTGATCGACCAGTGGGGCGCGCAGGTCGTCTCCAGCGACGGCGGCGCCATCGGCAATCTGGTCAAGCTGTACAAGCGCTACCCGGACCAGAAAGCGGCCGCCGTGGCCGGCCTGAAGGCGGGCATCAACCAGTATCTCGACAAATTCAAGGAAGAACTGCGCGAGGCCGTCAAGGAAGGTGCAATCAGCGTGGCCGAACTGGACACCGCGCTGGCGCGCAAGCTGCAGGTGACCTTGCGTCTCGGCCTGCTCGACCCGGCCGAAGGCAACCCGTACGCCGCCATCAGGAACGGGCCGGAACCGTGGACATTGCCACGGCACCAGACGGTGTCGCTGCAGATGGCGCTCGAATCGATCGTGCTGCTGAAGAACGCCGGGCACGCCCTGCCCTTGTCGACATCGGCCATCAAGTCGATCGCGGTGATCGGCCCGCATGCCGACAGCGTGCACTGGGACTGGTACGGCGGCAAAGCGCCCTACACGGTGTCGGCGCTGGCCGGCATCAAGGCGGCGCTCGGGCCGCAAGTCACGGTCAATTACGCGCTCGACGGCGAGGATGCGGTCAAGGCCGCGAAGGCGTCGGATGTGGCGGTGGTGGTGGTCGGGAACGATCCGACCTGCGGCCCGAACATGGCGAAGGAATGGACCGACGCCGGCACCAAGCCATGCGCCGATCCGGGCGACGGGCGCGAAGGCCGCGACCGCGAAACGCTGGCGCTCAGGCAGGAGGAACTGGTCAAGCGGGTGCTGGCCGCCAATCCGAAGACCGTGATGGTGCTGGTGTCGAGCTTCCCGTTCACGATCAACTGGTCGCAGCAGCATGTGCCGGCCATTGTGCAGATGGCGCATTCCTCGCAGGACCAGGGCACGGCGCTGGCCAAGGTGCTGTTCGGCGAGTACAACCCGGGCGGCAAAACGGTGAGCACGTGGCCGGCCTCCGAAAGCCAGCTGCCGCCGATGATGGATTACGACATCCGCCATGGCCACACCTATCTGTACGCCAAAGGCACGCCGCTGTATCCGTTCGGGCACGGCCTGTCGTACACCACCTTCGAGTACGCCAACCTGCGCACCAGCAGCCCCGCCATCGCTGCCGGCGGCACGGTCAGCGTGGATGTGGACGTGACCAATACCGGCAAGGTGCCAGGCGACAGTGTGGTCCAGCTGTATGTCGGCTATCCGGAGTCGAAGGTGGAGCGGCCGCGCCGCGCGCTGGCCGGCTTCGAGCGCGTGACGCTCATGCCGGGCGAGCGGCGCACCGTGCATGTTCCGCTCAAGGCCAGCCAGCTGGCGTACTGGAATGTGCAGCGCAAGGCCTTCGCGGTCGAGCCGGTACCGGTCAGGCTGATGGTCGGCGAATCGTCGGCCGACATCAAGCTGGAGCGGATGCTGCCGGTCCTAGTTGCTGGCGGCGGGACGCGCTGAGCGGCCCAGCGTCCAGGCCACGCCGATGCCGGCCGACGAGCCGGTGGAGCGCTTCATCAGCGGGCTGGCGCGATTGGCCGCGCCTGAATAGGTGTCGTAGCGCACGAAGCCGAACAGGCGCACGTCGTCGTTCAGCATGCGCGACGCGGACAGGCCGACGCGCGCGAGCATCAGGCCGGAATCGGCCTGGTACGCCGGCCGGCCGGCGCGCGCGTACTGCGGCAGCACGTCGTAGAAATACCCGTTGATCTTGCGGTTGCCGAGAACGACGCCGATGTGCGCGTCGCCCGTCCAGCGCCCGCCGGCCTCGCGCATTTCGTAGACCAGCTTCGGTTCGAACGTATAGCCCTGGTTGCGCATGCCGTGGCGCGCTTCGAATACGGCGCGCAGCGGCAGGTCCAGGCGCAGGCGCGCCGTGGCGCTGGGCCGGGCCAGATTCACCTTCAGACGCGGGCCCAGTTCGAGCAGCGTGCCCAGGTCGGGCATGCCTTCGCGCGCCGCACCGGCATCCGAGCGCGCCGGCAGCGAGGCGGCGAAGCCGACGTCGAGTTCGACCGCGTCGCTGCGCAGCAGGCGCGCATTGATGCCCGACTGGTCGGAGCGGAAGATTTCACCGCGATAGATGAGGAATGGAAGCGCCAGCGCGCGGTTGGAGCGCTCGGCGGCGCCCGGATAGGCCGGCGTCGAGACAACGCCGCCGATGACGCCGGCTTCCCACAAGGGCAGGCGATTTTCCGCCGCGCCGGCGCCGCTTGAAGCGGCCAATACGAGCAATGCACACCAGATTGACCGCTTCATTTTTTCCTTTGTCGATAAAGTCCTATGGCCAGATCGCCTGCAGCAGTTGCGCGAGGTGGTAGCCGCCCTTGATCAGCTGGGTCTTGGCCAGCGCCGAGCTCGGTACGGGATAGTCGGGCACGGTATCGAGCACAAAAACGTAATACGTCTCGCCTTTCTTCGATACCTTGGGCATGCGCTGGCCCGGCGTGACGCCAGTGTAAGCCAGCTTGGCCGCGTTGAGCGCGTCGTTTCCCCACTGATAGGGCCAGGTGGCCGGGTCACCGGTATTGCGGGCAACGTCGGGTTTGCCGTCGATAACCTTCTGGGCGAACTGTTCGGGCGTACGCGTGCCGATGCGGCGCATGGCGTAGTTCACCGCCGTGTTGTCCCAATACACATGGAAGGGCCGCGTGGCCGACTTTTTGGCCCCCTCTTCCGGCGCCGGCGGCTCGCCCGGAATCGTCGCGGCGCTCAGCGTGGCCAGGCGTTCGTCATCCATCAGCAGGTTGTTGCCGCCGCGCGAATCGTAGATGTTCAGGCCATCGATGTCGGCATGCTTGAGCGGCACGGTGAACTTGCCGTCCTTGGTGATGTAGGCCGCGCCCACGTGCAGCGGCTGGTGGATGTCGCCGGTCATGTGCGCCACCAGCAGCAGCGCCTGGCGCTTGCTGAAGCCGTGCGGATTGACGGCCGGACCGGTCTTGCCCTGCAAGACCGCGATGGCCTGTTTGAGCGTTTGCACGATGTCGACATCGGCGGTGCCGACCGCGCCGTCCTGATACTCGCTCTTCTGGAACGGCACGTCGGTGTAGTGGTATTCGCTGTGGCGGGGATTGGCGGCGGTGTAGGCGGCCATCTCCGGCGACGGGACCGGGTAGCCGGCGCCGCCCTTGGCGGTATCGGCCCAGGTGGTGATCGACTCCAGGCTTTCGCCCGGCAGCAGCAAGGCCGCGACCTGCTTTTCGGCGTTGCTGCCCTTGATGAGCTTTTCGGCGATGGCGCCGACCGCGCGGTGGCCATCGTAACCCCATGCGAACGCATCGCTCGACAGGAAAGCGGCCGACAGCGCCACGGCGCAGGCGAGTTTTTTCATGGATTGCTCCTTTGCCCTATTGGGCTGCCTTGTTCGGTTTCGGATAGTCCCTGGCGATGTCGAGCGGCTGGGCGTAGGGCGAGCTCCAGGTCTGCTCGTGCAGCGCGCTGAGGCGCTGCGCCATCTTTTCGTTGCGCAGTACGACTTCGAGATTGCGCGATTTATCGAAATAGCCGCCGGCCCAGTTGCTGGTGCCGACCCAGGCCAGCTTGCCGTCGATCGACATGATCTTGCTGTGGATGACGCGGGCGTACGGAATCGGGCCGCCCGACGCCGGCGGCAGGGTCGCGATTTTCACCTGCACGTGCGGCACCAGCGCGAGGCTCTTCAAGTAGGCCAGCGCGGGTTGTTCCAGGTTCCAGTTCGACACCAGCAGCTTGACCGTGACGCCGCGCGTTGCGGCTGTCCGGAGGGCGTTGTCGATCACGCCGTAGTACGGACGAGTATTGTCGGGGCCGTAGCCGAGCGGCGCGTAGTCGAGCAGCTGGATGCGAATCTCGTTTTTTGCGTCCGCCAGCAGGGTCGGCAGCACCGCTTCCGAGTCGGCCACGCCGGCCGGATTGTAGGCGGCGGGGCTGGACAGCAGCTGCACCGGCCCGTTGGCGCGGATCAGCGGCACCACGCTGTAGCGCGGCACGGGGTCGCCCGCCGACAGCTGCTGGTGCGCGCGCCAGTCCTGCTCGAACACCGCCAGCACCTGCCCTACCACGGTGGGATCGGTGACCAGCAGCCCGGTCTCGTGGATGTGCATGAACGAGCGCCAGTCGAAATTCTGGCTGCCGATGTAAGCGGCCTTGCCGTCCACCGCCAGGTACTTGGCATGATTGATGCCGGTCCCGGTCAGCTTGCCGTAGTCGAGGATGCGCAGCTCCAGATTGGGCACGGCGCGCAGGCGCTCCACCGTGGCCGGATCGGACATGCCGATGCCCTTGCGGTCCAGCAGAAAGCGGATTTTGACGCCGCGCCGGCCGGCGGCGGCCAGCCGGTCCACCACTCTATCGAACGGCGTGCCGGCCTTGCTGACGGCGTAGAACTGGCCGATGACGATCTCGCGGGTGGCGCCGTCGAACAGCTGGATCCAGACCGTGGTCGGGTCGCGCAGATCGCGGTTGACCAGGGTGGTTTCGAGCGGCGCCGTCTGAATCAGTTCGAAGCCCGGTATGGCAAAGTCGGCGTAGGCCAGCGGGGCGGCGCAGACTGCGGCCAGCAACAGCGTAATGCGTTTCATTTGATCCTTGTGATGCGTCCTGCGGTGACTGCGCTGCCGGCGGGCTTGCCGGCGCGATCGCGCTGTTCAATGTAGGCCGCGAACGCGTCGACATCACGAATACCGGTATCGACCTTGTTGGCGCCCTGCCTGAACATCGGCAGATTATCACCTCCTTCGGCCAAGAAGTTATTCGCAGCGATGCGGTACACCTTGGCGTCGTCCAGCGGCACGCCGTCGACCTTGATGCTGGCGGGGATCACGCGCTGGCCCTGCGGCCGGGTCGCATCCCAGCTGTAGCTGAAACTGCCGGACACCTGCAGCATCGAGCGGGTCGGCTCGCTGCCGCCGCGCCACTGCTGTTCCAGCAGCTCGCGCAGCTGCGCGCCGGTCAGGTCCATGGTCACCAAGGTATTGGAAAACGGCAGCACCGCCTGGACATGGCTGTAGCGCACCTGCATGTCGGCGTCGACGTCGATATCCCTGCGCAAGCCGGCGATGTTCATGAAGCCGATCTGCACGCCCAGCTGGCGGGTGGCGGCCAGCACGGCGTCGGCGGCCAGGTCGCCCAGCGGCGCTTCGCCGGCGGCGTTGAGTGTGCGTCCGATCGAGCGCACGCCAAGCCGCGCCACCGGGCGCGCCAGCACCGCATTGCTGCGCTCTTTTACGGTGCGCATGAATTCGTCCACTTCCGGCACTGGCGGCCAGGCGCCGGCGCTCATGAGTACGTTGTGCACGCGGATGTCGCGCAGGGACCGGCTGGCCGGGTCCACCGACAGCGCAATGCGCGTGAGGACGTGCCCGCCCATTTCGGCCTGGGTAATCACGCGATCGCCGATCTTGCACTGAAAGCCGGTATGGGTGTGGCCGCTGACGATCAGGCGCAGCGCCGGATCGAGCCGTTTGGCGATATCGACCACCGGCCCCTCAAGCTTGCTGCAGTTGGGTTCGGCAAAGCCTTCGTCGGTGTGCGCGCCTTCGTGGATCAGAACCACGAACACCGTTGCGCCCTTGGCGCGCACTTCGGCCAGCGCCTTGTTGATGGCGTCGGCTTCGTCGACGAAGGACAGGCCCGCGATGCCCGATGCCAGCACCACCGACGAGGTGCCCTTCAGCACCGCGCCGATAAAGGCCACCTTCACGCCGCGCACTTCCTCGATGCGCCAGGCCGGCAGCAGCGGCTTGCCGGTGCTGTTGTCGATCACATTGGCGGCCAGGTAGGTGAATTTGGCGCCGTTGAAATAGGGAGTGAATTTGCAGGCCTTGTCCGGCCGGCTCGAATCGCAGCCGCCGTGCTGCT
>CBFGOU010000207.1:0-7791 GCA_965650445.1 uncultured Oxalobacteraceae bacterium
GGGTCACGAACCGTGGGTTCGAGGAATACGACCGCCAGGTCGAGCTGTCGCGCGCCTACCTGTCGATCATGCAGGCACGCATGAAGGAAAGGCTGGCCGTCAGCTTCGACGTGCCCGACTACCTCGAGCAGGCGCCGTTCCCGCCCATGATGCTGCCGACCCTGATCGAAAACGCCATCAAGCACGGGCTCGAACCGAAGATCGAAGGCGGCCGCATCGACGTGCGCGCTTTCCTCATCGACGGCAATCTGCAAGTGGACGTGCGCGACGACGGCGTCGGGTTTAACATGCATGCCGGCGACGGCGTCGGCCTGGCCAACATCCGCGAACGCCTGCATCTGCTGTACGGCAGCCGCGCCGAACTGGTGATCGAAGCCCCGGCCGAAGGCGGCGCGCTGGCATCGATCCGGGTCCCCTACACCACGCTGGAGAAGCACTGATGAGCACCAAGCCTGTCACCGCGCTGATTGTCGACGATGAGCAGCCCATGCGCGACCAGCTGCGCATGCGCCTGCACGAAGTGTGGCCGGAACTGTCGATTGTGGGCGAAGCGTCCAACGGCGTGGATGCCGTGACGATGGCCGCGCAGACCAAGCCCGACATCGTCTTCCTCGACATCCGCATGCCCGGCCAGAGCGGCATCGAAGCGGCGCGCCACATGTACGAGAGCTGCCACATCGTGTTCGTGACCGCCTACGACCAGTACGCGCTCGACGCATTCGAGCATGGCGCCATGGATTACCTGCTCAAACCGGTCGCCGCCGACCGCCTGCGCCGCACCTGCGACCGTCTGCGCACGCGCCTGACGCGCGCGCCGCAGGACATCGGTGCCCAGCTCGAACAGCTGACCCGCGTGCTGCAGCAGGGCGGCGCCAAGCCGCAGGAATACCTGCGCTGGATTCAGGCACAGGTCGGCAGCAGCCTGCGCATGATCAGTACCAAGGAAGTGCTGTTCTTCCGCTCGGATGAAAAATACACGGTGGTGCAGACTGCGCAGGCCGAAATGCTGATCCGGAAAACCCTCAAGGAGCTTGAAGCGGAGCTCGATCCCAAGGAGTTTTGGCGCATTCACCGGTCTACCCTGGTGCGGGTCGACGCCATTGCCGAAGTATCGCGCGACGACCGCGGCCGGCAGATGCTCAAGGTACGCAACTTCCCCGGTGCGCTTGAAGTCAGCCGCAATCACTCGCACCTTTTCCAGCAAATGTGATTCAGGGAGTTCGACATGGACGACGATGTACAGGCAATTCGCACACTGATCGAGACCTGGCTGCGCGCCACGCGGGAGGCCGATGTCGAGGCGGTGCTGGCACTGATGGCGCCCGATGTCGTGTTTCTCGCCGCCGGCCAGCCGCCCATGGTCGGGCGCGAGGCGTTCGAGCGCGGCATGCGTCAGTGGATGGCCGACCACGTGGTCGAATCGCGCAGCCAGATCGAGGAAATCGAGGTCGCCGGCGACATGGCTTACTGCCGCACGCAGCTGAAGATCACGCTGATCTCCAAGCATGGAAACACGCCGATCGAACGCAGCGGCCATACCCTGTCGATCCTGCGCAAGGGCGCTGACGGCAAGTGGCTGCTGGCGCGCGACGCCAATATGCTCGGTACGCCGGTTTAGGTCTTCTTCAGCATCCATATTACCCAAAGCCCCCCCCAAATGGCTGGAACCAAGGCCAACGTGACGCGTATATTCAGATTGCCGGGAACGATAACAAGCTGGTGACACTCGAACCGAAAGACTGTGACTGCGATAGAGGCGAGCCGCAGTCTCCCCGGGTCCCGGTAGAGGAGCTGGGAAAAGCAGCTGCAGCCGCCGGCCTACTGTATATGCTGCTCACCAAGCGCCCGCCACCTGCGCCCGTACCCACATATTGAGGATCTCATGACTACCCTTCCGTTCGATCCGCTGCAGCTACTGCGCGAACACAACGAAGACATGCGCATACCGGGGGGTTTGCTCACCAAGGAAGGAGCTGACGATTACGTTGGCTGCATCCCCGCCATCACCGGCACGCTGTTCTTCACTGGCGCACATTCGCCCGACGTGCGCGCGGCAGTCTGTGCCTGTTTCGACGAGTACGAAGCCATCGCGAAGGACCACTTGACTTGGCTGTGGCGTGAGGAACCACCGGATGGGCCAAACAAAATGGTCTATGCGAAGGCTAAGTCCATGCGCAGCATGGTCGCACGCATGCGGGAAAATGACCTTCTTAGTTTTGCCTACACTAGCGGCGAAAAGGAGTACGACGCCGGCGACTGGGAATTCCAGGTCTTCGGTCGACGTGGCTGGGAGGGAAAGATGCTGGCGCGCGGTACGTCTGGTCTGCGGTTTAGTGTGCCACTGCTGTATGTAGAGGAAAACCCCGGGTCCTTTCAAGCGATGTTCGTCAATTTCGCAAGGCGCTTGAAGGCGATCCATGGCTACGGCGGATACGGACTGGTGTTGTCGCTCGTGCGCAGCGACGACAACGAACCTTTCGAAGCCTATCTGGCCGATAGACTCAACGGTCTCGACGTTGGCAACCTGGTCGGCGGAACACGCAATGCGCCGAAAGGCATCAAGACGGTATCGTGGCTCACGGCCGTGAACCATCAGATGATCGAGCAAATCGGCGGATTGTTCACCATCCGATCGGAGTTGCCGAGGGACTGGTTTGCGCTTTATGACTACGAGGCCGGGCTAGTGATCCAAGCCGGACCGAAACCTGAAGCGGCGCCGGCGGATGCTGATCCGAAGCCTGCACGTCTGGTGCTGCCCAACATGTTGTTCAGGCAAGTGCGGGCACCATCACTGAGCGCGCACATCGCTTCGAAGCAGGGCGAGCCTCGACTGGTCGGGTGGGGCGCAGAACAATGGCTGAAACGCTTTGACGTATCCGACGACGAACTTATGGCTTACAAGGCCAAGCTACTAGGCGAGCCAAAGCTTACAGCAGCCACGACCTTGCCCAGCCGCATCTGAATCCCATGCTTGCGCCGACGGCAAGTGGCTGCTGGCGCGCGACGCCAATATGCTCGGTACGCCGGTTTAGGTCTTCTTCAGCATCACCACGTAGCCGCCGACCTCTTCGTCGCGCTCTGTGCGCAGCGTATGCTGTCCGGCTTCGACGATATCGAAGCCGCCAGCCAGCCTGCGGATGTAGTCGAGCGAGTGTGTGTAGCGGTTGGCACTGGTCAGGGCGAAATCCCGTTCGCCCTGCTCCACCGAGAAGCAAAAGCAGCCTTGCGGACGCAGCGCCTTGTGCGCGCTGGTGAAGATGGCGCTCAGGTCGCCGACATACACGAAGACATCGGCGGCGACGATCAGGTCGTACTGGCCAGCTTTGTCATTGAGATAGTCGGCGATGTCCGCCACTGCCAGCGCATCGTACAGCGCACGCGCGCGCGCCTTCTCCAGCATTTTCTCCGACAGGTCCACGCCTGTCAGGCGGTGCGATACCGCGCGCAGGAAAGGCCCGCACAGACCGGTGCCGCAGCCCAGGTCGAGCGTATCGGCGTTCGCCACGTGCTGCCGTGCGATCGCCGCATGGATGATTGCCGGTGTCCGATAGCCAAGCAGGTCCACCAGATGCTGGTCGAAATGGCCGGCGTACTGGTCGAACAAGGCCTTTACATAGCTGGACGGTGAGGCTGCGGGAGTACTGCCCTCGCCCAGCGCGGCGAGCGCGAACTCGATCTGGGGTTTGTCGCCGCCCAGCGCGAGCGCCTTGCGGTATGCGTCGATGGCCTCATCGTTGCGGCCCAGCGCGCGCAGCGTGTTGCCGCGGTATTGGTACGCGAGCGGATGGTCCGGCCGCAGCTCCATCGCGCTTGCGTAGCTGTCAAGGGCCGCGTCGTACTGCTTGAGCCGGTGTAGCGCGGTGCCGCGCGAGCAGTGCAGCTCGCCGCTGTCGGCGTTGATGGCGATGGCGCGGTTGAAGCTGTTGAGCGCCTCGACGATCCGGCCGAGCGAATGCAGCGCGTTGGCGTGCGCCTGCCACGCGTCGGCGTAGTTCGGGCGGGCGTTGATGGCCTGTTCGGCGCTGCCACGGGCTTCCTCCGACCGTCCCGCGTCGTTCAGCGCAATCGCGCGGTTGCACAGCGCTTCGGGATAGTTTGGTTTGAGGCTGAGTGCGTGCTGGTAGCTTTGCAGGGCCTCGTCCAGCCTGCCGAGGTGGCGCAAGGCGTTGCCGCGATTGCTGAAGGCCAAAGCGTATCGCGGATCGAGCTGCACGGCGCGCTCGTAGCTTTGCAATGCTTTCTCCGGCTGACCAAGATCCTGCAGGGCCGCGCCCAGATTGCAGTGTGCATTCGCCTGATCCGGATTGACGACGATTGCTTGCGTGATCAGATCGACCGCGCGCGCCGGATTGCCGAGCTGGCGTTCAATGACGCCGAGCAGATGCAGCGCGTCGAACTGGCGCGGGTCGAGGCCCAGCACGCGCCGGTACAGGGATTGCGCGGCGGCAAACTGGCTCTTCTGGTGCAGTCCGACCGCTTCGGCAAGCATCGATGGGAGTTTCGAGAGCGTCATGGGACTACATTCTACTGCTCAAATCGGAACAGACGCGTTGACCTGAACGCCGTCGCCCTCGCGCATGCGGGGGCCTATGCACGGCGTACTCAGTATGGGTCGCCGCGTTCGCGAGGACGACCTGCAAGCGCCGCAATCAGTTCGCTGTCCCCGACCTGCACCGGCCGCACGCCTATCGTCTCGCGGTACATCGGCGGCAAGCGGTCGCAGATCGCATCCAGCGTCGCCTGCTCCACCGAGGGCAGCACGTACTGGAACTGCTTCGGATTATCCGCCGGCAGCGGGCCTTCGATGGTCGAACCGTACGCGCCCAGATTCATGAAGCTGAGCGCGCTCTCATCCGGCCCGCGTGCGAACACGAATGTGCCCTGCTTCGGATGCGGCAGATAGCGCCGCACATCGGCATCGCCTTCCCGCATCAGTGAATGACGCAGCTGCGCATATTTCCGCGTGCATTCCATGAATGCCGTGCCGATCGCCGACCGGTCGCGCCGGCCCGGCACGCACAGCAGCAGATTGCCGAACGCATCGAGCAAGGCCACTGCGTCCCCCTCCCCGCCCTGCCGCTCATCCTGTTCCATCGCCGCGCGCAGGTACGGCGCCAGCCCGGGATCGGGAGTGCCCCGCCATTTCAGCGCGTCGGGATACAGCGCTTTCAGATGCCGCACGATCGAATGTTCCGTCGCCAGCGTGGCGGGATCGCATAACTGCTCGCGTGGCAGGTCGTTATTGAGCAGCGCCTGCACCTTGTCGCAATTGGATTCGAACACCAGCGAACACAGGGCCAGGGTCGGCTCGGCGATGGTCTTGCCGATGAAAAAGGGCTTGGGTGCTCCGCCGGCTGCGGGGCGCGCGAAACTCGATGCGCCCAGCACCGCCGGATAATAAAAGTGCGCTTCGGCCTGCCCACGCAGCGGTTCCGGCAGCGGAGCGAAGTTCACCGCCGCGTCATGGTTGGTGCCTGCCTTCGGATCGCGCGCGGCCACCACCACATGAAAGCCCGCGGCCAGGATGGCGCCCGCGCACATGGCGCAGGGGTCGAGCGAGGTGACGATGGTGATCTCGTGCGGCTCGGGCAGCGCGCGGCCCTTGGCCCGTTCGGCAAAGTACCAGTCGACCAGCCGGCGTTCGCTGTGCGCGGTCGGATCGTGAATCAGCCCGTCGCGCACGACGTCGTTGGAGAGCGATTTCAGCAGGCCGCCGTGCTGGTCGAGCATCACCCCGCCCACGCCGAAGGTACCGCGCTCCTTGGCGGCGATGGCCTCGCCGGCCGCCAGCGCGACCGCAGCCTGAATGTCGACGAGTTTGCGCAGCACTTACTTCTTCAAATCCCAGCCGCCGAATGCATTCGGCAGCTGTGCGGCGGCGGTGGTTTCCAGTATGTCGCCGTTCAGATTGGTCAGCACGACAGGCAGCTCGTTGCCGCCCAGTTCGAGGATCACCTGGCGGCAGGCGCCGCAGGGCGCGATCGGACCATCGGTGGCGCCGATCACGGCCAGCGCGGCAAAATCGCCCGGCTTGTAGCCGTGCGCGATGGCGCTGAAGAAGGCGGTGCGCTCGGCGCAGTTGCACAGGCCGTAGGAGGCGTTTTCGACGTTGCAGCCGCGGAAAATGCGCCCATCCTTGCACTCCAGCGCGGCGCCAACCTGAAAGTTCGAGTACGGCGTGTAGGCAAGCGCGCGTGCGGCGGCGGCTTCGGCGATCAGTTTTTGGTATCTCATGGGTCCCTTAGCGGATCGTGCGATAGATGATGGGATTGGGCGCGCTGCGTGCGCCGCCGATGCGGTAAGCGGCTTGCACTTCGCGTACCGCCTGCCCGGCGCCGGCCTCGGTGCGCGCGTGGACCATCGCCAGCGGCTGGCCCAGCGCCACTTCATCGCCCAGTTCGGCCAGCCCGGTCAGGCCGACCGCGAAGTCGATCGGGTCTTGCGGGCGCCGGCGTCCACCGCCGAGGCTGACCACCGCCAGCCCAAGGCCGCGGCAGTCGACCGAGCTGACGTAGCCCGCGCCCAGCGCCGGCACCGGCACCATGACCGGCGCCTTTTTCAGGTAGGCGTCGGGCCGTTCGATCAGGTCTTCCGGTCCACCCAGCGCAGAAACCATGCGTGCGAAGCGTTCGGCGGCTTCGCCCGAGTCCAGCGCGGCCTGCAGCCTGGCGCGCGCGCTGATCTCATCAGGCGCAACGCCGCCCAGCACCAGCATTTCGGCGCACAGCGCCATCGTCACTTCATGCAGGCGCGCGGGGCGCGAGCGGCCGGTCAGATAGTCCATCGCCAGCCGTACTTCCAGCGCATTGCCGGCCACGGGGCCGAGCGATTCGTTCATCTCCGTCAGCAGCGCGGAGGTGCGGGTGCCGGCGCCGTTACCGACGGTGACGATGCTTTCGGCCAGTTCGACCGATTTTTCATACGTCGGCATGAAAGCGCCCGAGCCCACCTTGACGTCCATGACCAGCGCGTCCAGCCCGGCCGACAGCTTCTTGGACAGGATCGAGCCGGTGATCATGGCCACCGATTCGACCGTGGCCGTGGTGTCGCGGATGCCGTAGAAGCGCTTGTCGGATGGCGCCAGCTGCGCGGTCTGGCCGATGATGGCCACGCCGATATCCTTGACCACGGCGCGGAACAGCTCAGGATCGGGCACCGTGCAATAGCCGGGGATCGAATCGAATTTGTCGAGCGTGCCGCCGGTGTGGCCCAGGCCGCGGCCCGAGATCATCGGCACGTAGCCACCGCATGCCGCAATCATCGGCCCGAGCATGAGCGACACCACGTCGCCCACGCCGCCGGTGGAGTGCTTGTCCAGCACCGGTCCGGGCAGGTCGAGCGAACGCCATTCCAGCACCTGGCCGGAATCGCGCATGGCCAGCGTGAAGGCGACGCGCTCGTCCATGTTCATGTCGTTGAAATACACCGCCATCGCCAGCGCCGCGATCTGACCTTCGGTGACGCTGCCATCGGTAATGCCGCGCACGAAAAACTGAATCTCTTCGGCGCTCAGGGCGCCGCCATCGCGCTTCTTGCGGATGATTTCCTGGTTCAAAAACATGGGTTTCTCAGTTCCTTGGTTTTTCAGACGCCGTATGGAATCCAGACGTTCTTGACCTGGCTGGCGTGCGCGAGCACCGCGCGTCCGCCTGCCTGCTTGATGTCATACCAGTCGCGCCCTTTGGCGCCGCCGACCCAGGTGCGCTTGAGCGAAGCGGCCGACAGGCGTTCAACTTCCGCGCAACCGGCGGGCGAGCCGTCGTGGCGCCACACCGCATCCACATCGCCGTG
>CBFGOU010000208.1:0-7775 GCA_965650445.1 uncultured Oxalobacteraceae bacterium
TTGACCGGGCTCGACTATGCGAAGGATTTCGCGCTGACCGATCACACCGGCAAGCCGCGCACCCTGGCCGACTTCAAGGGCAAGGTCGTGCTGCTGTTTTTCGGCTACACCCAGTGCCCGGACGTGTGCCCGACCACCATGGCCGAGATGGCCAATGTGCTCAAGGCGCTCGGTCCGCAGGCCGACCAGGTGCAGGTGCTGTTCGTCACGCTCGACCCTGAACGCGACAAGCAGGAATTGCTGGCGCAGTACGTGCCGGCCTTCGATCCGCGCTTCATCGGCCTGTACGGCGACGCTGCGGCCACGGCCAAGGTCGCCAAGGACTTCAAGGTGTTCTATGCCAGGCAGCCCGGCAAGACGCCCGACAGCTACACCGTCGACCATACGGCCGCGACCTATGTGTTCGACCGCAACGGCAAGATTCGCCTGTTCATTCGCAACGGCCAAACCACCGACGCGATTGTGCACGACATCAAGCAACTGTTGAACTGATGGGGGAGCCTCGCGCAAGCGGGGACTTATGCCGAGCGGGCGAAATGGGGTCCCCGCGTTCGCGAGGGACGACGAGGATATGGACACACGACCAAGCAAGCCTGCTGCCCGTAACTATGCCCAGCTCGGCGCCATCGCGCTGCTGACCATCGGTTGCCTGTATGTGCTGCGGCCGTTCGCCGCCGCCATTCTGTTTGCGGCGGCCATCGCCATTTCCACCTGGCCCCTGTACACGGCCGTCCTGCGCCGCCTGAACGGCCGCCGCACCCTGGCAGCGGCCATTCTCACGCTCACCCTGGTCCTGCTGATCATCCTGCCGATCGCATTGGTGGCCTACAACCTGGCCGACGACGTCGGCAATTTCTACGACCAGCTGCGCAATGCGGTCGCGTCCGGCCACGTCACGCCGCCCGGGTGGATCCGCCGCATCCCCCTGGTGGGCGAGCCGGTCGACAACTACCTGCGCCAGCTGGTGTCCAGCCGCGAACAGATGATAGACCTGGCGCGGCGCATGCTCGAACCGGCCCGCCACTACCTGCTCAGCGGCGGCATCGTGCTCGGCACGGGGGTGGCGCAGCTCAGCCTGGCGGCCTTCGTCAGTTTTTTCCTGTACCGCGACGGTTACCGCCTGCTCGAAGCCATCGACGTCATGATGCACAAGATCATCGGCGAGAACGCGGCCAAGGTGGCCGCCACCGTCAGCAATACCGTGCGCGGCGTCATGTACGGCCTGCTCGGCACCGCGCTGGCGCAAGGCGTGGTGGCGGCGATCGGCTTTGCCATTGCGGGCGTGCCGGCGGTGCCGCTGCTCAGCTTCGCCACCTTCGTGATGTCGCTGGTGCCGATCGGACCCCCGCTGGTCTGGGGCGGCGCCACCTTGTGGCTGTTCGATCAGGGCAAGGCCGGGTGGGGTATTTTCATGCTGGTGTGGGGGCTGGTGGTGATCAGCGGCGTGGACAATATCGTCAAGCCGATGCTGATCAGCCGCGGCAGCAGCCTGCCATTCCTGCTGGTGCTGCTGGGGGTGCTGGGCGGCGTGATCGCCTTCGGCTTCATCGGCATCTTCATCGGCCCGACCCTGCTGGCGGTCGGCTACTCGCTGATGCGGGAATGGACCGGCATCGAACCGGCGGGCGTCAGCGCGCCCGAGTAATCAATCGCGCTCGTCGCTGTCTTCCTGATCGCGCCCGGGCTGGGGAATCACCTTCACCAGGACGATGCGCGGACCGTTCATCTTCTTGACTACGATATCGAAGCGCGGGAACTCGATTTTCTGACCCTGCTTCGGGATATCGCCCAGTTTCACCATCAGCAGCCCGCCCACCGATTCGACTTCATCCAGACCCAGGGTTTCGTTATCGATGTCGATGCCGAGGATCTTTTGAGTGAAAAGATCGGCAGGCTGGCCTTGCCGACCAGGGTGGTGTCCGGCTGGCGCAGCCAGTCGTTTTGCGCGGGATTCGACCACCATCGAACCGAGCATATTGTCGAGCCTGTTGAAGCCGATCGGGTGCTCGCTTTTTCGCGGATCAAGGTGATGTGTGGCGCGTCCTCGCGGAAACGGCGGAACATCTGGTGTGCCTGGGGGCGACACGGTTTTCAAAGGTGGTAGATGACACCTTGAATTAACTGTGAACTTGGGGTTGCTGTGATAATTTGTGAGCTTTTTGTTGGTTGCAATTTGATATCATCGTAGGCTGTACTCAGAAATAATGGCGTCTTCCAGTTAGTTCAATCAGGACATCGATATCGCGCCGGTTTATTCATTTGATGTGGCAATCAACAATAATCCATTTTAATCTTCTTGCAAGTCCAGACAGAAAACATCAACGTGCCCTTCATCAACGAATACATTCCCGAGGCCGATGTCAAGAAATACGATCTGGGGGAGATCGATAAGCGCTTCATTGTGGGTGGCACGTATGCGCGCGACTGGACTATTGATCGCGAACGCGACATCTACTTGCGAAGAGTCGCGAATGGACGCGAAGAGTTTCGGCAGCAGTCCACGTGGTCCTTTTACTGGAAAGGTACTCTACTTACTGTAGAACTCGATACAATTCGCGGGGGCGGCGTAAGAGGCGGGCATGGTTGGACTCATTATAAAATGCGCCAGATGTGGATGCCGCCAAGCCTAGTAAGCGCTCGCGAGGAAATTATTGCTGACTTGCGCGAAGCTCTGACGGCTGAAAAGGGGGGCGGAGTCTATTCCACACGGACCACGAGCGACACCACGCTTGATATGGTCTGATTGGAAGGTATAGCATGAGCCCTACTGCCCAAGCCATCGAGCTACTTTGTGCCAACCCCAATGCCTATGATACCGCTGCCAGCTGGCGCGCCAACGGTGAGAATATTAGTGTAATCGACAAGACTGAAGCAGCTAAGTTTCTCGATAGTAGGGATTTTCGCGCAGCGGTCGCGCGCGCATTTAATATTACTGAATCGACTCTCAATGTGGCTGGCCACAGGGGGCCAGCCACAGATTGGCGGTCCGACGCCAAGGCGGGACCCTTGGGCCCACGCTTCGGCACGCTTCGTCGCCACCAGCACCGGCGAGGTCAGGCCCGCCACGCCATTCGTGAGCACCGAACGAGTCTACTGTCTGACCGAATTGCCGGTCTTGCTCGAGAACACCAACGTTACCACCGTCAACGGGATGGCACGAGAGGCGCTGGTGGGGCTGCGCGACAGCCTCGATAGTGGCGCGCAAGCGAAATTGCAGGGGCGCCTCACAACAATCAAATTTTATTTCTTAACAATTCCAACAGAAAAACAACATGGCCTTTATCAACGAATACATTACTGAGTCCGATCTCAAGAAATATGATCTGGAGGAGATCGATAAGCGCTTCATTGTGGGTGGAACGCATGCGCGCGCATGGACAATTGATCGCGATCGCGATATTTACTTGCGAAGAGTCGCGAATGGACGTGAAGAATTTCGGCATCAGTCCTCGTGGTCCTTTTACTGGAAAGGCACTCTACTTACTGTAGAACTTGACACCATTGGCGCGGGCGGTGAAAGGGGCGGGCATGGATGGACACATTATAAACTGCGCCATCTGTGGATTCCACCAGAGCTAGACGGCAAGCGTGAGGAGATTCTTGCTGATCTGCGCGAAGCTTTAACGGATTATAAGGGAGGCGGAGTTTACTCCAGTCTGAGCACGTGCGACACCACGCTTGATGTCTGATTGGAAGGGACAATATGAGCCTAACTTCCACCGAAGCCGTCGAGCTGCTTCGCGCTAATCCCAATGCTTATGATACCGCCGCCAGCTTGCGCGAGCTCGCCGCCCAAGTGGATGTGTCCGCTACTGGCAAGGTGACCGTACTGTATAGCGGACCGATTGGTAACAATGTAAGTTCCGGTCAAGTCATCACCGGCATGCTCGCCAACGGTGAGGATATTCGTGTAATAGACAAGACTGAAGTAGCGAATTTTCTGCAAAACGAGGATTTTCGAGCAGCTGTCGCGCGCGCATTTAATATCAACTTTGCAACTCTTGATGAGGATGGCTACCGTGGCCCAGCCACAGAGTGGCTCTTCGACGCCAAGGCCGGCCCTTGGGCCGACGCTTCGGCCCGCTTCGTCGCCGCCACCACCGGCGAGGTCAAGACCCTCACGCCATTCGCGAGCACCGAACGAGTCTACGGTCTGACCGAATTGCCGGTCCTGCTCGACAACACCAACGTCACCACCGTCAACGGGATGGCACGCGAGGCGCTGGTGGAGTTGCGCGACAGCCTCGGCAGCGGCGCGCAAGCGAAATTGCAGAGTGCCATCGATCTGTTGTCATGGCGAACAGCAGCCGATCTGGAAATCGTCACAAACGGCAACGGGAGCTATCTCGTCGACGCAAGCAAGTTCCTCTCGGATACTTCCACGCGTACCGCGGCGGAATTCGCGGCCGACATGCCCGCCAAGCTGTCCGGAGCATCGGTCATGAGCAGCCTGCTCGATGCCAATAAGACGGCGATACTGGCGGACGCTGAGTATTTGTCAAAGATAGACCTTGTTGCCAAAGGGTTATCCAAGCTTGGCACGGCCGCAGCGATCGTCGATCTGCTGTTGACCGTCACCGAGGCCAACGCGGCGGTGAACGCTGGCGATACTGCCAAGGCCGGATCGCTGATGGCCGAATGGGCCGCCAAATTCGGCGCCGGCATGGCAGCTGGCGCACTTGCTGGCGAAATCGTGGGTTCGGCTCTGGCACCGCTTTACCTCACCGGGCCGATCGGTGCCGGAGTGGCGGTGACCCTGACACTAGCTGCCGGCCTTACTGCAGGCATTCTTGGGACGCTGGGGGCCGAGTCGCTTATCCGCACTCTCCAATCGTCCTTCCAAACCGCGCTCGTCTTCGACCCCTTGACTCTCGACCTTGACGGCAACGGCGTCGACACGATCAGCAGGGCCTCCGATATTCATTTCGACCACGATGGCAACCATTTCGCTGAAACCACAGGCTGGGTCGGCAAAAACGACGGTCTGCTGGTTTGGGACAAAAACGGCAATGGCAAGATCGACAACGGCAGCGAACTGTTTGGCACGAATACATTACTGGCCAACGGCAGCAAGGCAGCCAACGGCTTTGCCGCGCTGGCTGAATTTGACACTGATCATGACGGCAAAGTGGACGCCGCTGATACCGCCTTTGCCCAACTGCGTGTTTGGAAAGACAGCAACAGCGACGGGGTGGTGGAAGACGGTGAGTTGTTGACGCTGGGTGCGGCCAGCATCAAAAGCCTGAACACTGGATTTACCTCGCCAGGCATCACCGATGCACAGGGCAACCAGCATTTGCAGGCGAGCGCGTATACCCGTACGGATGGCAGCACGCGCGCGATGGACGACGTAGCCTTCGCCGTCGATACAGCGCGCACGGTTGATCAGGATCTGGTCGCGGTGAGCGCAGATATTGCTGCCATGCCGGAATTAAACGGATTCGGCAACGTACATAGTCTGCAGCAGGCGATGGCGCGGGACGCCAGCGGCAAGCTTCGGCAACTCGTGCAAAGTTTTGCATCGACGACTGACACTGACGTCCGGCATGCTCTGATCGATCAGACTATCTGGGCTTGGACGGGCGCCGACCAGCATGCTGCTGACAGTCGCGGAGCATATATCGACGCGCGGCAGCTGTATTCGCTGGAGGCATTCTTGGGACAGGTGTACACACGTGGGGGTAGTAATAATCCTTTTAATGCCACTATTGCTGGCCAGTTAATCGGGGCCTACGCTAACCTACGCCAAACGCTGTACGACCAGCTGATGGCGCAAACCGTGTTTAAGCCGCTTTACGACAGCGTCGAGCTGACCTGGAGCAATTCAACGCAAACGTTTGACATCGACGTGACCGCGGTCGTATCCACGCTACGCTCGCAATACCTTGCAAATGCGGGGACGGGATTGACCCAGATGCTGGAGTTTAGCGAAGGCTTGGCCGCTAGCGGAGATTTCGGAAAACAGGTATTGCAAAAAATTGTTCAGTTAGGAAATAGTGCGGGTCAAGAGTTCGATCTCTATTTAACAGCGCTTGGGTATAACCGGGTCAACGGCGGCGATGGGAATGACACCTTGACCGGGTTGTCTGGTTCATCAAACCTTATTGTTGGCAAGACCGGCAACGACACCATCACAGGTGGCAAGCAGACCGACGTGCTCAACGGCGGCGCCGGCAATGATGTGATTAATGCTGGCGCCGGTGTCGACGCCTTCGTCTTTAACCAGGGTGACGGCCAGGATGTCATCAATGAAACCTACTTGTACTTCAAGACCGGTAGCAAGAACCTGGACGTGCTGCGGCTCGGTGTCGGTCTGCTGGCCTCTGCGACACAGGTCGTGCGCGGCGTAGGTGCCACCAGCAACGACTTGACGCTGGTGTTCGGCGGTGGCGACCAGGTCACGCTGGCCAGCTATTTCAACAGCTCCTACCGTCTGCAAGCTATCCAGTTCGCCGATGGCGCGAAGTGGGATTACCAAACCGTTACCGGAAAGCTGGTCTACAACGGCACGGCCGGCAACGACACCCTGACCGGATTGACGGACGCGCCCAACGTTATCAACGGGGGCGACGGCAACGACACGGTCAACGCGGGCAGCCTCAATGACATCCTCTCCGGCGGCATAGGCAAGGACACGATCAATGCCGGCGTCGGTATTGATACCTTCGTGTTTAACCAGGGTGACGGCCAGGATGTCATCAATGAAACCTACTTGTACTTCAAGACCGGCAGCAAGAACCTGGACGTGCTGCAGCTCGGTGCCGGTCTGCTGGCCACTACGACACAGGTCGTGCGCGGCGTGGGTGCCACCAGCAACGACCTGACGCTGGTGTTCGGCGGTGGCGACCAGATCATGCTGACCGGCTATTTCAGCAGCTTATACCGGCTGCAAACCATTCAGTTCGCCGATGGCGCGAAGTGGGATTACCAAACCGTTGCCGGCAAGCTGGTCTACAACGGCACTGTTGGCAACGATACCCTGACCGGGTTGACGGACGCGCCCAACATTATCAACGGGGGCGACGGCAACGACACAATCAACGCGGGCAGCCTCAATGATGCCCTCGCCGGCGGCACGGGCAAGGACACGATCAATGCCGGCGCCGGTGTTGACACCTTCGTCTTCAACCAGGGGGACGGCCAGGATGTCATCAATGAAACCTACTTGTACTTTAAGACCGGCAGCAAGAACCTGGACGTGTTGCAGCTCGGCGCCGGTCTGCTGGCCTCTGCGACACAGGTCGTGCGCGGCGTGGGTGCCACCAGCAACGACCTGACGCTGGTGTTCGGCGGTGGCGACCAGATCATGCTGACCGGCTATTTCAGCAGCTTATACCGGCTGCAAACCATTCAGTTCGCCGATGGCGCGAAGTGGGATTACCAAACCGTTGCCGGCAAGCTGGTCTACAACGGCACGGCCGGCAACGATACCTTGACCGGGTTGACGGACGCGCCCAACGTTATCAATGGGGGCGATGGCGACGACCGCATCACCGGTGGCAGCCAGAGCGACGTGCTTAGCGGCGGTGGCGGCAATGATGTGATCACGGCAGGCGGCGGCAACGCCAACCTGACGGGGGGCACGGGCAAGGACACGATCAATGCCGGCGCCGGTGTTGACACTTTTGTCTTCAACCAGGGTGACGGCCAGGATGTCATCAATGAAGTTCATTGGTCGAGTAAAGCCGGCAGCAAGAACCTGGACGTGTTGCAGCTCGGCGCCGGTCTGCTGGCCTCTGCGACACAGGTCGTGCGCGGCGTGGGTGCCACCAGCA
>CBFGOU010000209.1:0-7744 GCA_965650445.1 uncultured Oxalobacteraceae bacterium
TATCACCGTGCAGTGTCCCGGGAAGATTACGGTGCATGCGGGGAAGAAGAGTTTTACCGGGCCGGAATCCGGCGATTATCAATTGCCGCGGCTTCCGTCAAGCTCGCCCGTGTGCATCGAGTGCCTGTTAAAAGCGCTGAGATCTGGCTCCCCGCTTGCGATGGTGGCGTCATGAAGGATCCCGTCTACTTTGTCATCGATGACGTTGCTGTCGGGCAGACGGTGGCACAGCTCAAAGAGTTCATGCTCGGCAAGCCGAATTTAACTTGGGCGGCTCTGGTGGATGGCGCGTTTGACTATCCCGATGGTGGCAAGGCTCCCTATTTTCATACTGGAGTCAACTGTTTCGAAGCCAGCCAGTTTGAAGGCTTGCGCGATGCTGCCCCATGGCTGGTCCCAATCAGGCGAGACGAAGGGGTAGCCGAATCGCTGTCAGCGTTAATCAGGCATTGCCAAGGGCGTCCGATGCTCAGTTTTGTCGCAACCACGATGGAGTTGGCGGACCTGCGCGCGCGCTGGTCTTTACTTCATTGGGTCAAGGTGATCGACGATCAGAAGATGCTGCTTCGTTTTGCGGACACAAGAGTCTTACCCCACTTGCCTGGCATTCTTTCGAAGCCGCAGTGGGCATCGCTAAGCGGCGGGGTGGAAGAGTGGATTTATTTCGATCGTACCGGCACACTGCGCAGCTGCGCGACGGTAACCGATAATCTTGACAGTGCGAGCGGGATTGCGCTGGAAAAGGAACAGTTAGATCTATTGCTTGAGGCTTCGCATCCGGACGCAATGATGGCGCTCATTCTCGAATCAATGCCGGAGATCGTCCCGGCAAATGCGAAACGATCCGAAATTTTTGAAATGGTCAGGGGTGCTGATGAATTGGCAGGACAACACGGCGTAAGTAACGAATCGGATATTTTCTCGTTGGCCGTTGCGGCCTGCTTGACATCGGGCGAGAGTAATTCGAGCACATCGATGATGGCCAGGCTGTTGGCAGGGCAAAGGTGGGAGCCGGGGTGCTTAGGGGAGTTATTGGTTGAGCGGAATATCGTTTGATTTTAAGGTCGCGGTCGGTATTGCATCCATTGAAGCATGCGAAAGACCGAAAACTGACTACAGAATTTATGTGTTGAAATGAAAATGAATCGAATCCGAACGTTAATTATGATAGCCGTTGCTGCTGCCCTGTCTGCTTGCGACGATGGAAATGCTACTGCCAGCATAACGGGATACAACCATATGAAGCGGCTCTCCATTTACTACTTTACTGTCAATGAGGGAATGGGGCCGAACCTCGCCGCCCAGCGTGGTGGAGGAGAGACTTGCTGTGTATCGATTCCACGAAAGTGGCGCCCTGGTATTAAATTAAAAATCAAATGGGAGTACGACAAGCGCTCAGAGGACTCTACCCCCTTACCGCCCGCACAAGCAGTTGAGGTAGACCTCCCGAAATATGAAAAGCCCGGGAAAATGCAGGTGCACTTTTATGATGATCACAAAGTAAAAGTTGTAGTTTCAAATTGCTCGCCTGAACATCCATTCTACCCAATGGCTGCGGGCGATATCGCCCCTTGGGTACCATTTCGAACAAAAGAAGAAATGCGAGAGGTAGCTAAACAAGGTGGAGGTACCGTTGACTGCTAACATACAGTTTGCGCATAATCCTGATTTGAATCGGTCTCGATCAGCATCGCGCCCTTTGAATGCGCGCGAAACAATGCAAAGAGCGCGAGCGATTTCCAGTCGGACCGAATCTGCCTCAAAGATAGCGTGTAGCGGCCAGATTTTTGTAGGTATTTTCTTCGATGGAACAGGTAATAATGAACAACTTGACTATCTCGCGGTTCGAAGTGAACCGACGAGGCAGAAGCATAGCAATGTTGTGCGGCTATTCCATGCGTATCCGGATGGGATGGTGCGCGGCACTGCGAAACATTATAGATTTTATGTTCCAGGTGTGGGGACGCCATTTCCTCAGATTGACGATGATGGTGGAAGCTTAGGAACGGGAACGTCTTGGAACGGCGAGCCACGCTTAATATGGGGGCTGACTCGAATTTTTAACGCAGTCAGCGAGTTTGTTGCTCGCACACAATTGATACCCGATGATCAGGCGGGGCGCATAGCGCAGTCGGTAGGCGGTATTGGGTCACTTGCTTTTCATCGCAATCGTGTTTTTGGTACGGTATGGTCAGAGCGACTGAAGACGCTGATTCAAGGTAGAAAAAAAAGCGATCTATTTCCGGAACAGATCAACCTATCAGTATTCGGATTCTCGCGTGGCGCCGCCGAGGCCCGGGCGTTTGTCAACTGGTTATATGCAATCTGTGAGATAGAGGATGGCGTGCATCGTTTTGCTGGCATTCCTCTGAGATTGCAATTCGTTGGAATTTTTGACACCGTCGCGTCTGTTGGAATTGCTAACGGATACTCTAGCGGTGTGCTGGGTATGGAAGGCCATCAGTCCTGGGCAAGCGACAATATGCAGATACACCCTGGCGTCGAAAGCTGTCTGCATATCGTTGCGGCGCATGAGGTTAGAGCTACATTTCCTCTTGATTCCGTTCGCATTGATGGGATTTATCCACCCAATGTTAAGGAGTATGTGTATCCGGGCGCGCATTCTGATGTGGGAGGCGGCTATTCCAGTACTGCACAGGGGAAAACGGACGCGTTAGCAAGGGTCGCCGGATTTGAGATGTATTGTGCCGCGCTTGCTGCCGGCGTCCCATTCCTCACGTTTCCCGAACTTGACGAGCGGGTAAAAGGGGCCTTGGTACCTTCAGAAGATGCGGTTTCTGCCTTTAAGGACTATATGAGCAGATCAAATGTGAGTCCAGGGCCGGTGGAGGAAATGATGCGCAATCATATGTCGCATTATTTTAGCTATAGATATCAGGCGAGAAGAAAACCAAACTGCCATCCAGCCGCGCTGGAATACTATTCCCGAAATTTCTTTAAACGCGCCCCCACCGAAAAGGAATTTTTGCGCGACACTCAGCAGTATTTCACCGCAATTATTGCGGCAGTTGTGCTTTCGATGAAGCATTGGATGAAGGGCGGGGAGTCATTCGATCGATATTTTGGTCAACCGTTTCAAAATGTTAGCCCAGACAGTAGACTGGCTCTTATGTATCCAATGAGCTCGATTGTCAAAGATCGGATTCTTGCGCTTACCGATTCGGTAGATAGTGGCAGTAATGATCAGATCGCTCAAGGAATAGGGGAAAGACTCAAAGAATGGAAAAAATGGTTGACCGATAATAACTATCCTTACCTGCATGATGAGGACTCACCGGAGCGCGACGTTCTTAGCGTTATTGAAACCATATCCGACGTCCCTCAACCTCCAGCGGTCTACAATTTTTTTGATAATTGGGTACATGACTCGATGGCTGGTCTCGCTAAGGACAAAGTTAATGAGTTCCTCATTAACGGGATTGGATTGTTCAAGTTTCGGCGAGTGTACTTCGGCAACCGAGGTGACGCAATTTTGCGCGAACGAGTCGCGGAGAACAATAAGCGGCTGCAAGAATCTGCCGCCCAGAAACGCAAGCAAAAGCGCCAGTGGGATCTGGAAGCGGCGGAATTCAGGCGAACACAGCAGTGACTTCGACCGAATAAGCCCACCACCATGCCATAGCCGGAATAGTCACCACAGCGCTGGCGATGCTGCAGTACATTCATGCCCCATGCTTGGCTTTAGGTTTGCTGAGCGGATGCGTCCATTCTGGCGGGATAAGTAAAACTCAAGGCGGCGCCGGCTGCCTCATACAGCGCCGCCAACTACTCAACGATTCTGCGTGTAATTCACCGGCACCCACTGATACGACTTGCCAGCCGCCTTCAAATGCCCCAGGCCAGGAAACTGAATATGCGCCGCGCCGAGCATGGTGCCATCCTTCGCCGCCGCGCTGAATGCTTTCAGACGCTGTGCCATCGCTGCCTTGCTATCGCTGTCGAAGTCAATGGTCACCGTGGGGTCCGGGAACTGCACCGCCGCCACGTGAATCAGGTCGCCGGTGAGCAGCAACTTTTGTCCCTTGCTCTCAACGATATAGCTGGTATGGCCCGGCGTATGGCCATAAGTCGCGGTCGATTTAATGCCCGGCACCAGTTCGGTATCGCCGTTGAATGTCTTGAAGTGGTCAGCTTTCACATAGGGTTCGACCGACTTCATCGCGCCCTGGAAAAAGCCTTTCTTGTCCGCCGGGGCGGCATCCATATTCGCCTTGCTCAGCCAGAAATCGGCGTCGCGCTTGTCGGCCCGTACGATGGCCTTCGGGAAGAGTGCACTGCCGCCAGGCGTCAAGCCGCCTACATGGTCGCCGTGCATGTGGGTGATGTAGATCTCATCGACCTGTTCAGGCTGGTAGCCCGCGGCTTTCAGGTTCGTCAGCAGGCGCCCCACGGTCGGACCGAATAGCGCACCAGCTCCGGTATCGATCAACACGAGCTTGCTGCCGGTGTTAATCAAAAACGCGTTGACCGATGTTTCTACCGGCGCTTTCTCGAAGCTTTCGCTCAGCGCTTTCTGGATCTTTTCTGGCTTGGCGTGCAGCAGCTTGTCGACCGGAAGGTCAATCGTGCCGTCGTTCAAGGCGGTCACTTCGAAGTCGCCGAGCATGATGCGGAAGTAGCCTGGCGCCTGGGTTTTGACCATCGGTGCGGCGGCCAGCGCGCTGCTGCCGATCACGAGGCTGGCGAGGGCGGAAGAAAGAATAGTACGAGTAAATTTCATGGACGGTCATTCTCCGTAGTGGGTATTTTCAACAGCAAGTACGCCAGTATGTTGGCTTGCGCAAAATGAAACAATATGGCAATCTGCAAAGCTGTTTTGCGTATTGTGCAATATTGGAAAGGACAATCGATGGTCGATGCGCTGCAATGTTTTCTCGCCGTGGTGGACTGCGGAAACCTGTCGAGCGCGGCCCGCACTTTGCAGCTGGCGGTGTCGTCGGTGTCGCGCAAGATCGATTGGCTGGAGGCCGATCTGGGCACCAAGCTGTTCCACCGCAGTTCGCGCATGGTCCTGCTGACCGATGCCGGCGAGCAGTTCGTCGGCCATGCGCGCGCCATCATCGCTGAACTGGCCGAGGCGCGCAGCGCGGTCGGCATGCTGGACACGGAACCGCGCGGCCTGCTCACGGTGACTGCTCCGGCCGGCTTCAGCCGCCGTCACGTGGCGGCGGCGGCAACTGACTTTCTCCAGCGCTATCCCCAAATCGATCTCGAGCTAAACGCCAGTGACGAAATCGTCGACCTTGCCACGCGCCGGGTCGACGTGGCCGTGCGCATCGGCGTGTTGCCCGACAGCGATCTGCTGGCCACTTTCCTTGCCCACCAGCGACGTTATGTATGCGCGAGCCCAGACTACCTCAGGTGCCATGGCCGGCCGCAAACTCCGACCGATCTGCTCGACCATAATTGTCTAACGCTGGCGTACCGGGTGACCCCGTTGGCGTGGTGGTGTTTCAAAGGCGTCAACCGCAATCAGCCTCTGGCCGTGCGCGGATCGCTCAGGACCGACGATATCGACGTGATGCTGGCCGCCGCACTGGGCGGGCTCGGCATCGTCCAGATGCCGAGCTGGCTGGTGGCCGATGCCGTTGCCGCCGGACAGCTTGAAGTGCTGTTCGGACCGGAACACCATCCGCCATCGATGGCTCAACCGGCCATCCACGCGCTGCGCCTGCCTGGACGTTCCCACCCCGTCAAGGCACAACTGTTTATCAATCATTTGCGTGACTTCATCGGCAAGCCGCCCTACTGGGAGCGGAACATGCCCAAATGAATCGCTCGCATATGTGGGGTAACTGACAGAACCGTGTGCGAAAAAGGTGGATAACGGATGCTAACGAGCATCAATTGTGTGGAGTCCATCATGAATCCGTTCCGTTTAACCGTTGCCGTTCTCAGCGCCTGCGCTGCGAGTGCGCACGCGCAAACGTCGATGGTGTACCAAGGCGTGCCCGTGTTGCCGCAGTCGAGCTTTCGGGCGATGCCACAAATCGATGTCAGCAGTCTGATTGAACCCGGTTCCACCGATAGCGCCACCCAGGTGTTCGGTTATCCAGGCAAACGCATGGGCCTGGAAAATGTGGGCAGTTCGCGCACCAATGGCCTGGCCGAGGTCGACGAGGATTTTCGCAATCATCGTGCGTGGGGCATTTCGCTCGGCCTGGAGCGCGGCATCTTCGGCTTGCGGGTGGCGCACCAGAACCGGAACGTGGCCAAGGTGGCGCCGTCGATGTCGCTGGGCAATCGCATCGATGCCAAGAACTCGACCATTGCGGCCAATCTGAATCTCGGCCTTGCCAAGGTGTATGCCGCCTACAGCGTCAACCGCGGCTGGGGCAGTTCGCCCTTGTGGAATCCGGACAACCCCTACGGCGCCATGCTGGCGTCGATTCCATCGACCGATAGCCGCGACGTGCTGGTCGGCATCGCCGTGCCCTATGGTGCGACTACCTTCCTCGCGTCATTTGTCCGCAAGAATGACCGCGACCGGGCCAACCGGGACGCCGACCAGTTCGCGCTCGGCGCCACCTACGCCGTGTCGCGCAAGACAGACTTTTACGCGGCCTGGTCGCACACGCAATTTCGCCCAGGCATGGTGGGCATCCCCATCGATGCCGTCAAGGGCTCGTCCGCACTGAACATCGGCATGCGCCATGCGTTTTGACGCCCTGGCGCGAGCTCAACTTATTGGAGGCAGTAATGTCAGGAAGCAGCACTCTCGACCCGGATAACTTTCCGGGCGCACCGGACCGCAAACTCGGTACCGGCCACAGCACAGGCGAACTGGGCCCCAGCGATTCATCCGATAGCGGCAGTGATATCGCCGGCGGTCCCGGCCTGGCCCAGCAGGACGTCCTCGACCTGGGCAGCGGAACCACCTCGGACCTGGAACTGAGCACCGCTGGCGGCACCGCCGGGCCGGATGTCGGCGACGCCAATCTGGACAGCGACACCGACGGCAGCGGCACGGGGGAACGCGCCGCGGCCGGGCGCGACACGGTGGCCCGCGATGGGGCCGATATCGATGTCGATCACATCGAAGCGATCCCTTCGGTACCGCTCGACGATGACGACATCGAGTTCTTAGGCAGTCAACCGCCGGGTCAGGCCGGACGGCCGCCGAGCCAGGCGCCACGCGGCAAATAAGGCGTCGCCACCCAACTAAAATGTCGTCCGCGCAAGGCGGGGACCCATGCTCGATTAGCTCAGCAGGTGCTTGCGCAAGAACTCGACCGTACGCTGCCAGGCCACCCTGGCAGCGGCTTCGTCGTAGCGCGGCGTGGTGTCGTTGTTGAAGCCGTGCTCCACGTCGGGATAGACGAAATGCTGGTAATCGACTTTGGCTGCCTTCAGCGCCGCTTCGTACGCCGGCCAGCCGGCCAGGATGCGCTGGTCTTTGCCGGCATCGTGAATCAGCAGCGGGGCTTTGATCTTGCCCACTTCCGCCGCCGGCGGCTGGGCGCCGTAGAACGCCACGACTGCATCGAGCGTCGGCAGCGCGGTGGCCAGGTAATTGGCGATGCCGCCGCCGTAGCAGAATCCCACCACGCCCACGCGGCCGTTGCCGTCCTTGTGCTTTTTCAGAATGTCGGCCGCTTCGACGAAGTCGGCGCGGGTCTTGGCCTGATCGAGTTTCGCGAACAGTTCGCGGGCCTTGTCCTCGTCGCCGGGATAGCCGCCCAGCGGGAACAGCGCATCCGGCGCGAAGGCGATGAAACCGTCC
>CBFGOU010000210.1:0-7691 GCA_965650445.1 uncultured Oxalobacteraceae bacterium
GTGGTAACTGGTGTCCGGGGTCGGACCGACATGGATATCGTGGTGGGCGCGCGCCAGCACGGCCGCTTCGTCGGCGACCTGCACGTCGAGCGAATAAATGAAGGTGATCACGCTCTTCTTGCGCGCGTCATAGCTGCGTTTGTACACGGTATAGCCCAGCAGGGCAGCGGCCGGAATCGCCAGGCGCGCCAGGATGGCATCGGTGAGTTCTTGCTCGGAGTGTTCGAGCGGCAGTTTTACTTCATTGAGTCGCAACATGGGAATCCGGGTACTGAAGGGCAGCGGCACGGCGCCGAACCCGCTATTTTACCCGCTTCCCCTATACCCGAGAACGGCCCGGTACGCTTAGATCGAGGTAAGACGCACGGGACGCTGTTGTAAATGCGCTAATTGACTAGAGTTCAATTGACACCGCCTTGTTCAGTATGTTTACATGTTTGAAGGTTTGTTTGTGCATGCAAACTTATGTTGTCCGGGCGGCGCCAGCCACAATTGCGCGCGCGCCCACCCTGGCGCCACAGGCGGCGCCAGGGAACGGACCCTTGCCCACGCCGATCAGGCCGCCGGCAAGGGATTCCCCTTCCAAATACCGAGGTATCCCTATCATGTTCAAAGAAACCGTCATGGCGCGTTCATTGCGCCAGGGATTTTGCCGTGGCGCCGCCATTGGCTTGACCGTGTTGTCGGCCAACGCGCTGGCCCAGCAAACCGGCGACAGCGCCGTCATGCAGCGGGTCGAGATCACCGGCTCGTCGATCAAGCGGATTGCCGCCGAAGGCTCGCTGCCCGTGCAAACGCTGACCCGGGCGCAGATCGAGCAGGTCGGCGTGACCAGCGTGGCCGATCTGGTGGCCGCGCTGCCCGCCATGCAAGGTTTTATTACCGCCTCCAATTCCATCAACGGCAACGGCGCGGGCGTGCAAAGCGCCTCGGTGCACGCCATCGGCACCGATTACACCCTGGTCCTGCTCAACGGCCGCCGCATGGCGCCGTACGGCACCGGCAGCGCGGTCAACCTGGCCAGCATTCCCTTGTCGGCGGTCGAGCGGGTTGAAATCCTCACCGACGGCGCCTCGACCCTGTACGGCTCCGACGCAATTGCCGGGGTGATCAACTTTATTTTGAAGAAGAACCAGACCGACCTGAATGTCGAGCTGACCTATAACGCCCCGCAGAAATCCGGCGGCAAGAGCGCCAACGTGGCCATCTCGAAAGGCTTCGGCGACCTGGAGAAAGACCGCTACAACGTGCTGCTGACCTACAGCCACGACGAGCAGAAGGAATTGAACGCCACCCAGCGCGACTTTTCCAGGAGCGGGGTGCGCCAGTTCAGCAATAACGGCAAGCAGTACGTGACCTGGCAGAACAGTATCAACTCCACCCCGGCCAACGTGGAAGTGGTCGGTGGCAGCGGCGACAATGCCTTCGACGAAGTGCTGTCGGTCGACCTGATCAAGAACGGCAAGTGCAGCAGCGCCAATACCTTCTCGCGCGGCGGGGCTTGCCGTTTCGACTATCCGGCCACGGTCGAATTGCTGCCGCAACTCAAACGCGACAGCGTCTTCGCCAACGGCAATTTCCGCCTGAACGAGAGCACCACCCTGTTCGGCGAACTGGTGCTCTCGCGCTTTTCCAGCACCGCGCGCTATGCCCCGGCCGCGCAGCCTTTGACCACCTTCAGCACCGATGCCGCCACCGGCGTGAAGACCATCAACCCGAGCTATATCGGCGCCTACAACGCCAATGTGCTGCCGCTGCTGCCGGGCCTGGGCATCAACCCGGCCGACGTCACCGACGCCTTCCTCTACTACCGCGGCGTGGATGCGGGCGGGCGCACCGACAAGTACGGCACCGACGCCCTGCACGCCGTGATCGGCATGGACACGCGCTGGGCCAACTGGGATATCAGCGCCGCCTACACCCACTCGCGCAACCGGCAGAAGGACGACGCGGTGGCCGGCTACATCTCGGCCGACACTTTCGAATCGCTGGTCAAGTCGGGCGCCTACAATCCCTATCTGGTCAATCCGGACGGCGCCTCGGTGCTGGCGCCGGCGGTGTTGCACGGCAACCTGGAAACCATCAAGTCGCGCATCGACGTGGCCAATGTGCGCGCCTCGACGGAACTATTCGACCTGCCGGGCGGGCGCGCCTCGCTGGGCGTGGGCGGCGACTTCACGCGCCAGCGCTACATCGACGAGCCGTCCGAGATCTACCAGGGGCCGGGACCGCAGCATCCGGGCTACACCGACGTGGCCATCGGCGGCAGCACCGGGCTGCAGGCGCTGGACGCCACGCGCAACAACTGGGGCACGTTTGCCGAGTTGCTGATGCCGCTGATGAAGAATCTGGAAGCGACCGCCGCGGTGCGCTACGACAGCTACGACGCCGTCCAGAAGCATAACGTCAGCTACGACGTGAATGGCAAGGCCAGTGCGCCGGGCGAGGTCGGCAACGATGTGTCGAAGGCCACCTACAAGCTGTCGATGCGCTACACGCCGACTTCGGCGGTACTGCTGCGCGGTTCCTACGGCACCGGCTTCAAGGCGCCGACCATGAACGACATTGCCGATCCGCTCAAGAACTTCGGCTCGTCGAACTTCTTCGCCTGCCCGATCACGGTCAAGACCGATCCGCGCTACCTGTACTGCAAGCCCGGTTCGTCCGAATACAATTTGCTCACCGATGGCAACCCCTTGCGTGGCGACGCCGGCCTGAAGCCGGAAACGTCCAAGCAGGCCACCCTTGGGTTTCGCATCGAGCCGATGCCCAGCCTGTCGCTGGGCCTGGACTGGTGGGACGTGAAGCTCAAGAACAAGGTGGAGGCCTTGTCGCAGCAGCAAATTTTCGAAGATCCGGCACTGGCCGACAAATGGATTTCGATTTATTACGATCCTATCCAGAAGAGCAATGTGCTGGCCGCCACGCTGTCGCCGGTGAATCTGTCGAGCGCGCACTATCAGGGGATCGACTGGGATTTCACCTACCGCCTGGGCAAGACCGCCATCGGCAGCCTGACCGCCAACTGGACCGGTACCTATATGCTGAAGGCTGAGCAGGATGTGCCCGGAAGCTCGACCGGCGTGGAGCACAGCATTGGCCGCTTCGATTCTTATAACAATGTTACGTTCCGTACGATTTCGCGGCTGGTCCTGTCGCTCAAGAGTTCGGACCGCTTGTTCAATTCGCTCAGTTTCAACTACCGCTCGGGCTATCGCGACCAGCCGCTGACGGAAGACGATGCGTCGGTACGCGAGGTCAATGCCGATGGCAGCATCGGCGCAGTGGTGGCGATGGAGCGCGATGTGAGCGATTACCTGACGGTCGATTACCAGCTCAAGGCCAACGTGAACCAGAACTTCCTGCTCACCTTCGGCATCAGGAACCTGCTGGACAAGGATCCTCCGCTGTCGATCCGCAATGCGGGCGGGGGCAATCAGGTGGGTTATGACGGGCGCTATGCCGATCCCATGGGCCGGACCTTCTATCTGACCGCCAACTACAAGTTCTAAGTGCCGCGTCCCTGTTCACCAGCGCGGGCCGCTTCTGCCAACACTGTCTGACCCTCAAGATGTCTTAGGTGCACCAGATTGCGGCAAGACTTGCCGAAGCGGCAATACCGGCCGTTTCGGTGCGCAAGATGCGTTCGCCCATCGTCAACGCCAGTGCGCCTTGGGCAATGGCCGCGTCTTCCTCCTGCGCGGTCAAGCCGCCTTCCGGGCCGATGATCAGGGTTACCGCCTGGGGCGGCTGATGGCGCGCCCATGCGGCCAGCGACTCGGTGCCGCGCGGCGACAGCAGGATGCGTTTGTGCAGATCGGTCTGGCCGATCCACTGATGGTAGTTTTCCACCGGCGCCAGCCGGGCCAGCCGGTTGCGCCCGCTTTGTTCGGACGCGGCTTCGATCACGCCTTGCCAGTGGGCATGGCGTTTTTCGGCGCGCTCGCCCGACAGGCGCACCACGCAGCGCTGGGCCGCCAGCGGCTGGACCGCCGCCACGCCCATTTCCACCGCCTTTTCAATGATCCAGTCCATCTTGGACGCTTCCGGCAAGGCCTGGGCCAGGGTGATCGCGTAGGGCAGTTCGGCATCGCGTTCGACGAAGGCGCGGATGACGGCGCTGGCGCGGCGTTTTTCGCAGGAGACCAGCGCGGCCAGATACTCGCCGCCCTCGCCATTAAATACCGTCAGCTCGTCGCCCGGCTGCAGGCGCAGCACGTGCACGTGATGGGCTACCGCCTCGGGCAGGGAGATGGTGTCGCCCACGAGGAGCGGCTGGGAGCAGAAAAAGCGCGGCATTGCAAATGAGATATCGGCAAAGAATGCATTTTAATTCGGCACCCCCCAGTCTGGTAAAATACTTGGCTAAGCAAGCTATGCACCGCCACCGCATTCCCAATCCTAAGTCTTATCGACTCTTCTCATGAAACCTACCTTACCAACTACCTTGATGGCCAACGCAATCCGTGCGCTGGCGATGGATGCTGTCCAGAAGGCCAATTCCGGCCACCCTGGCATGCCGATGGGCATGGCTGACATCGCGGTGGCGCTGTGGAGCGGCCACTACAAGCACAATCCGGCCAATCCGACATGGATCAACCGCGACCGCTTCCTGCTGTCGAACGGCCACGGCTCGATGCTGCACTACGCGCTGCTGCACCTGTCGGGCTACGACCTCTCCATGGAAGACATCAAGAATTTCCGTCAGATGCACTCGAAGACCCCGGGCCACCCGGAAGTCGACATCACCCCGGGCGTGGAAACGACCACCGGCCCGCTGGGGCAGGGCATTGCCAATGCGGTGGGCATGGCGCTGTCGGAATACCTGCTGGCCGCTGAATTCAACAAGCCCGGTTTCGAGGTCGTCGATCACTACACCTACGCCTTCCTGGGCGATGGCTGCCTGATGGAAGGCATTTCGCACGAAGTGTGCTCGCTGGCCGGCACCCTGGGCCTGAAAAAACTGATCTTCCTGTACGACGACAATGGCATTTCGATCGACGGCAAAGTCGAAGGCTGGTTCACCGACGACACGCCGAAGCGTTTCGAGTCCTATGGCTGGAACGTGATCCCGGCCGTGGACGGCCACGACATCGCCGCAGTGGACGCCGCCATCGCCAAGGCCAAGACCTCGGACAAACCGACCCTGATCTGCTGCAAGACCATCATCGGCAAGGGTTCGCCCAATCTGCAGGGCGGCGACAAGGTGCACGGCGCGGCGCTGGGCGACGCGGAATGCGCGGCGGTACGCCAGCACCTGCTGTGGGACTCGGTGCCATTCGATATTCCGGCCGACATCTATGCCGCCTGGAACGCCAAAGCCCAGGGCGCGGCTTTCGAGACCCAGTGGAGCGAGCTGTTTGCCGCTTACCGCGTGCAGTTCCCGCTCGAGGCGGCCGAACTGGAACGCCGCATGAAAGGCAATCTGCCGGCCAATTTCGACGATGTGCTGGCCAAGGCGGTCGCCTCGACCATCGAGAAGAAGGAAACCATCGCCACGCGCAAGGCCAGCCAGAACGCGATCCAGGCGCTGGCGCCGTCGCTACCGGAATTTTTGGGCGGCTCGGCCGACCTGACCGGCTCGAACCTGACCAACTGGAAGGAATGCGTGGCCCTGCGGTCCGGCAAGCCGGGCAACCACATCAACTATGGCGTGCGCGAGTTCGGCATGAGCGCGATCATGAACGGCGTGGCCCTGCATGGCGGCTACATCCCGTTCGGCGCCACCTTCCTGACCTTCTCGGACTACAGCCGCAATGCCCTGCGCATGGCCGCCCTGATGAAGCAGCGTTCGATCTTCGTGTTCACCCACGACTCGATCGGCCTGGGCGAAGACGGCCCGACCCACCAGTCGGTCGAGCACGTGTCCTCGCTGCGCCTGATCCCTAACCTGGACAACTGGCGTCCGTGCGACACCACCGAGTCGACCGTGGCCTGGGGCGAAGCGGTCAAGCGCCAGCATGGCCCGTCGACCCTGATTTTCTCGCGCCAGAACCTGCCGTTCCAGGAACGCAGCGCGGCCCAGGTGGCGGCCATCGCCAAGGGCGGCTATGTCCTGCAGGATGCCGACAATGCCAAGGTAGTGCTGATCGCCACCGGCTCGGAAGTGGAATTGGCGACCAAGGCCGCAAGCGCCCTGGCCGCGGAAGGAATTGCCGCGCGTGTCGTGTCGATGCCATCGACCGACGTGTTCGACCGCCAGGACGGCGCCTACAAGGCGAGCGTGCTGCCGCGCGGCGTGCCTCGGGTTGCCATCGAGGCAGGCGTGACCGATTTTTGGTATAAATACGTGGGTCTCGACGGCGCCGTCGTCGGCATCGACACGTTCGGCGAATCGGCTCCGGCCGGCGTGCTGTTCAAGCACTTCGGCTTCACGGTCGAGAACGTCGTTGCCAAAGTCAAAACTGTACTGGCGGCCTAAACCCCGCCCTCTCGGGATGGGCCGGCGCGGTCCGTCCCTGGCCCTCTCTTAACAATCAGGAGCTAAGTATGACGATCAAAGTTGCAATTAACGGTTATGGCCGTATCGGCCGCAATGTGCTGCGCGCATTCTACGAAGGCGGCAAAAAGCAAGACATTCAGATCGTCGCGATCAACGACCTGGGCAATGCCGAGTCGAACGCGCACCTGACCCGTTACGACACCGCGCACGGCAAGTTCAACGGCACCGTGGCCGTCGAAGGCGACAATATGATCGTCAACGGCGACAAGATCCGCGTGTTCGCACAGCGCAATCCTGCTGAAATTCCATGGGGCGAGCTGGGCGTGGATGTGGTCCTCGAGTGCACCGGCTTCTTCACCACCAAGGAAAAAGCGTCGGCCCACCTCAAGGGCGGCGCCAAGAAAGTCATCATCTCGGCACCGGGCGGCAAGGACGTCGACGCCACCATCGTGTTCGGCGTGAACCAGGGCGTGCTCAAAGCGAGCGACACCGTGATCTCGAACGCCTCGTGCACCACCAACTGCCTGGCTCCGCTGGTCAAGCCGCTGCATGACGCCATCGGCGTGGAAAACGGCCTGATGACGACCGTGCACGCTTACACCAACGACCAGGTGCTCACCGACGTGATGCACGAAGACCTGCGCCGCGCCCGTTCGGCCACCCACAGCATGATCCCGACCAAGACCGGCGCCGCCGCCGCGGTCGGCCTGGTGCTGCCTGAGCTGAACGGCAAGCTGGACGGCTTCGCCATCCGCGTGCCGACCATCAACGTGTCGCTGGTCGACCTGTCGTTCATCGCTTCGCGCGACACCACCGTGGACGAAGTCAACGCGCTGATGAAGGCGGCCGCCGAAGGCCCGCTGAAAGAAGTGCTGACCTACCAGACCGCACCGCTGGTGTCGGTCGACTTCAACCACAACCCGGCTTCGTCGAACTTCGACGCCACCCTGACCAAAGTGTCGGGCCGCCTGGTGAAAGTGTCGTCGTGGTATGACAACGAGTGGGGCTTCTCGAACCGCATGCTCGACACCACCGTCGCGCTGATGAACGCCAAGTAATCGACGGCGTCGCTCGACAAGAACCCGGCCACTTGGCCGGGTTTTTTTTTTCGCGCTGTTCGCGGCAGCCGGCGGTGGCAGGCGTTCACGTTCTGCACCTGCACGCCGCCCGGCTCACTCGGGCGCCGGCACCACATGGTTCTCCGCCTTGGGCGGCTGCGCCAGCACCCACATGAAGTACAGCGCCTTGG
>CBFGOU010000211.1:0-7678 GCA_965650445.1 uncultured Oxalobacteraceae bacterium
ATTAGTTGTCCACGCGCTTCCATCATCAACAGTGCTGCCAAACGGTTGAGCACGGTAAAAGCTTGCTCGCGCACCATACGGTCGAGCACCGCGATGCGGTGATCGGTGTCGTCTACATCTGCGCCCAGATAGTGCGCCAGGGTTTGGCGCAGCACTTCGGCCGTGTGGCGCTGCCGGTCGTCCAGATGGGTGAGTCGGGCCATGGGCGTGACTTCACCGGTCTTGGGGTCTAGGCCATAGGTTTGCTGAAGCTGGATACTGAACTCATCGGACAGCAGGCTGCGACAACTATTAACCAGCTTTTGCAGGCGGCCCCGTGTAGATTGATCGAAGGCCATTTATTCGTCCTGCAGTTCGAGGTTGACGGCAAAAGCGTGGGCATATTTCAGTTCGCCACGCAGTTGTTGCAATTGCGTGATCAGCGCATCCAGGTCGTCAATCGTGGTGATCTTGGTGCGCGCCTTGATGCTGCGCGCGACGGGCTGCTTGATCTCGGGTGTCTCACCGGGCGGCACTTCAGCCTGAGCACGTTCCAGTTCTTCCTTGATGCGCTGCTGTCCCAAGCGCTCAATGCGGTGCTTGAGCGATTGCACCTGCGACTGCAGTTCGTAGTCCTTGTTGAGCATGGTGGTGAGTCCCGCCAGATCGGGGGCTACATCCACAATCAGGCGCTCAAGGTTGCCCAGTAGTTCGGTTTGCTCTTGCTGGGTGAGCTTGATCCATTCCGGCACGCGCTTAAGGTCAACTTCGGCTTCTTTAATGCGTGTTTTGAGCAGGTCTTGCATCGCAATCACCGTATCGCGAATGCGGGCGCGAATGGTGGTGCGGCTGGTGCTGAAATCGGCCGCAAAACGATAGAAGTCGGCCTGCTGCAGGCGCTCCTCGATAAGACTGAGTGCCTCAGCCAACTCTTCTTTTAGCTTGGCCAGCAAGGCCACGTTCGGCAGGTTGGCAATGGCCGTACAGTGCTGGCGCAGATCGCGCAGCGTTTGCTCCAGGCCTTGCTCCAGCTTGAGTTTGACTTCTGCAGCCCATCTGAGGCTTTCGAACAGCTCGGATTGCTCGTTGCCCAAGCGGCGCGGCGCATCCGAAGCATCGGTGAGCAGCACGTCGTTAATCTCGTGCGTGAGGTTTTGCAGTCGATCTACACCTGGCAGGTTGAGGCCGCGCAGCTTCTCTGTGAGCGGACCATATTGGTGCTGCAGTTGCGGAAAGAGCTTGGTAGTGACCTTGCTGATGTCGTCTTCCAGCGGCACGACGGTGTCGCCAGTGAGTTCGGTCAACCGGGTTGCAGCGCGCGCCAGTACGTCGTTGGACGGACGGTCGCTGCCACGTAATGAAATACCGATGCTTTTGAAGGTGTTGTTGGTCTTGATGGCGTCGATAGCTTGCTGGCCGTTGACGGTGACTTCGCGTCCCGCCACCTTGAGCTTGATCTCACCAGCCAGCAGCATGGCTGCCACCAGATAGCGCAGGGTGTCTGCCGACCAACCAAAGGGCGCATCGGCAAAGACGTCGGTCAGGCGTTTGCCATCCACGGTGCCGTTGCGGTCAATGTAGTCACGGATGCTCACCATGGCCAAGTGGTCGGTGCGAATGCTGTGTCGTCCACTTTGGGTTTGCACAAGGTTCAGCGGATCGAGCGCACTGGTGATGCCCGACAAACTGCCGACCCGAAGGAATTTCTCAGCAAGTTCGGTTCCGGCGCGCACTGGGGCTTCTGCGTAGCGATCGAAAACTTGTTCGGCGACTTCGCTCAGGTGCTTGCGCGCGGCATCCAGCAATTCCGTGGCCAGCGTATCGACCGCAACAACTTGACCTCGGAAGATGAACGAGCCTTGCAACAGGCTGCGCTGAATCTGCGCCCGCAGTTTGGTGCTGAGGTGTTCAGCTCGGTCGGCCTGGCCGTGGCAGTATTCGCGGATTTCCTGGTCCGGATCGCTGCGGTAGCGGTTGGCGATTTCTCGGCAGCGGTGGATGTCAGCCGTCAGTTCGTCCATTTCCGGCGTTGTGCGGCCCACCAGGTAGATGTTGAACTTGGACGAGTTATGACGCGACTCGTCAGTGAGGCGAGTACGTGCGTTGTCGATTTCTTTCGGGTCGACCAGCTCCACAATAGTTTGGATCTGGTTGCGCTCACCCGACAACGATGCGGGCACGTTGCCTGCCGATTGCGCCTTGAGCCCGGTAGATACGGCGTAGGAGCCGTGCAATTGTGTCGCGGGCAATGGCGCGTAGACACTGGTCAATGCTTCGTTAACGATGCGACGCAGCTCAACGCCGCGCAGTGCGACTTGGCTGCGTTCCTGCTCAATGTCGTTGAGCTTTTCGCTGAAGAAGCAAAGGTTGCCGTCTTGTTCGCCAAAGGGAACGATGGGGTCGTTAATCAGGTCTTCGACCGCCTTGGACACAGCATCCGCTTGAGAAGCCCCGGCGATGCTGGCGTGCATCAGGCTCGTTACGTTTTGCCGCGTGATGGGCAGGTTGCCCAGAATTTGCAGAACAGCGACTGTCTTGGCGATGTTTTGATGCAGCTCGGAATGCGAGAAACGGATCTTGGTGGCTTTCTCCACTGAGGCGTGCAACGAGGCGAAGGCGCGCTTAATGTCTTTATCCAGTGCATCAAACAACGTGACCGTGGTCGCCAGCCATCCAACGGCTTGCTCTGCCACAGCGGGCTTGCCTTCAGAGCCGTCAATCAGAATGTCTTGCACCACCTTGATCGCCGAGCGCAAGCCGATGCCACCCGTGGACTTGGCTAGTGCGCCGAGCAAGTGAAGCAGGATGTCGAAGTGCGCAGGCAGGAACGGGTAGAGATCGACAAAGGTCTTGCGATCGAAGTCGACGCCATAGACGCGCGCATCGACAAGCTTGGTGTTCTGGCGCAGCTGCTGGCCATACTGATCAAACAACCCGCCCAATTCGGCTTCCGCTGTTGACGACTTGCCCAACAGCCGCGTGTAGCAAATTTCCTTGATGTCGTTGGATTCAAGAGCAATTTGAATTGGAAAGCGGTCATTGAGCTTGAAGAGCTCCGGCGAGTTGAGGGCGGCCTTCGCGTCATCAGCGGTAAGTGTTTGCTGCGCTGTACCGACAATCCACACCTTGCCGTCACCGATGTTTTTTAGGTTCTTCGCCAGACCATCGAGGTTCAGGATCAGGTTGGGCCGTGGGCCAACGTACTGACCGACTTCATCAATGATGAAGATGATGTATTCCTTGCCCGATGCCTCGCGGGCAATCTCCAGCATTTCACGCACACGGTCGTTTTCGAAGACGACGATCTCACTGGATTCGGTGGTGAACGAGGTGGGCGTCTTGAAAAGCGTGGGGTACAGCTTATGCGCGATCTCAGGGATGAGGCTGTCTACCACCAACTCGTCATTTCGGTAGTTGTTCCAGTCTTCACCGCCCGCAGCTTCTTTGAATGCGTCCAGGAATTCGTTGTAGCGGCCTTCCTTCTTAAGCCTGCGTTCCAGCGCAGCAACCTTTAGATTGCGCGAGTAGCCCGCCCATTGCAGGACCTTGTAGAACAGGACCGTCGACACCTCTTCCATGGTCGCACCGGCGACCTGTTCGCTGGCCAGGTCCAACATCAGCACTGCAGCTGGAAAGCGCTTGGCTACGTTCGACAGCAATGATTTGGTTTGCTGGCGCTTGAGACGATCTTGAAGGTGCTGGATGAATGGGACGCCATCAATGGTGATGCGATCGTCAAATGCCAAGCCCAGATACTTGGTGAACGAGCTCTTACCGGAGCCATAGAAACCTGACACCCAGACGCCGACTTCATTTTCGCCACCAATATCCATGGCGGCTTCCATTTTGAGCAGGAGATTCTCGAACTGCTGGTCGATGCTGTCGGTGACCACATATTCGGAGATTTCCGATTTCAGGCGCGCCTCTTGTGACACGCCATAGGTGATGACCTTTTCAATGCTGCGATTGATGTTCTTGCTGGGGTCGAAGAGTTTTTTGATCGTCATGTTTTGCCTCAATGATTAGCCGCCGACGTGGACAGAGCGGTAGTTGCCATCGTCGGGGTAGAACCCCAGGAATTTGAGTCGGGTCTTGCCGGTGCGCACGCCAGGGTAGAAAAACACTGTGGGCACATGGAACTTGCCTTGCAGCTTGCCTTCGATGACACCGATGCGTGTGTAGGGATGCAGCGCCTCAAGGTCGGTGACCAGCAAAATGGCCTTAGGCTTGCCCTCAAGCTCGGCCAGCTTGGCTTCGATGCGCGCCTGCAACGCGCCATTACTGATGGCATTGGCGAGCGACGCATTGGTCTTGTCCCATGCCAACGGCGCTTTCTGATCGGCTGCGAGCCAGATCTTGCGAAGCGGTGCCTTCTCGATAATGTCTGCAACGTGCTCGGCGATCGAAAAGGTTTCGACTTCCCAGCCTTCGTTGCGCAGTCGGTGCATCCACGCGGGTGTTTCGCGCTTCACATTAAGGATCTGATTCGGTGGGAAAACCAAGTAGAAAATAGGCTCGAAGCTGGCATGGCCAAACTCGCGCCCCTGCTTGATTCGCTCCATCAACTCATTGAAATCAGCTTTGAGCGATGACATCGATCAGTTCCTCCATGTTTTTATAGGTCCACCCGATATGCACGACATCGGAGGCGGCCTGGAAAATGAGCAGGCCTTGTAATGACAAACGTTTCAGTTGGTCTCGGACGTCGGCACGTTCCAGCCCGAAGAGATCCCAGTCGGAGCTTGAAACAATTTGGTTGTCGCCGAGACCACTGAACTTCAAGTCGTAGGCCAAGTAGGCGGCGACCTTTGGCAAGATGCGATACGCAGCAATCGAGCGCTGGTTGCGGCCTGTGGTGGTGAGCAATCCATAGTCGGCGCAGCATCCCATCAAATACGATGAGATGCGCTTGATCGTGGTCTCAGACCATGGCTTTTGCGTTTTTCCTTCGCGCACGCTGTTGGCAACAAATGTGCGTGCGTCTTCCAGTTGAAGGTCATTTCGCCCGGCTGAATAGCGCGCCCAGTAAACCTCTCGGACAAAGTCTGCCAACACAAGATTGGCGCGCGCCGTGTAGATAAAGAGCAGCTGATTGAGCTCGGCGGTCGTGAAACGATCAACCAGGGACTTGAGGCGCGCGGCAACGTGCGGGTCGCGCATGTAGCGTGGGGCAAAGCACTCGGCAACAATATTGCGTAGGCGTCTTGCCGTTACCAAAGGGAATCGACCCGATGCCAGCGCCGCTTCATAGAGCTGCGACGCACTCATACCAGGCTGATAAACCTGGAGCAGTTGCCTTGTTTCTTCTAGGAGACCCAGCCCGGCTTGTAGCTGGGTGGTGTAGCAGCGCTGCTGACTCACTCAATCTCCCGAACGTAGGGGAACGTCTGAATTCCGGAGGTGAAAGCGGCGCAATAAAATCCCGCAGCGCGTTGTAGTTCGGCTTTAAGGTCTTGACTCATCTGCCCCAGCGAAACGGGACCCGGCGATGCAGATTCTGCTTTTTCGGCCAACTCAGCCAAGCGCGCCAGCGCCGACTCACGATTAGCCAATCTGGCTTGCACTGTTTGAACAAACGCGGCGTCGTTAAGCACATCTGCCGATGCTTGCTCTAGTCCGATAGGTAAGCGGAAAAGGTGGTAAATACGGCCAACTCCAATGGCTTCGTCATGGACCTTTGCCGCCGCTGCCGTTGCTCCTTGATATTGGGCAAGAAACAAAGAGCGGTTGAATATTGGTCCTAAGAAAGCAGCGGCTGTGATGCCGAAGAAATCACTACCCCACCAGTTAGCATGTCCTTTTTCGCCAAGGTAACCAATCAAAACCCGAAGCTCTGCGATTGTTGTTGCAATTGTATGCATCAAAAGTCCTAAAATTTTCCACTACTCTGCTCTTGAGAACTTGCCTCAAAAGGAAGCCTTAAGGCAACTAATTCTGTCATTCAATACCATTACCACCTGTTGATGCTTTTGCAGCCCCAGCCGCGTCTGTCGGAGCTGCCAGGTTATGCTCTTTCGCGTACTGGAGCACCAGCACTTCAACCATCGACGCAACAGAGCGATGTTCCTTTTCTGCAGCCATGCGTAAAAGCTCTTTGACCTCGGATGAGGTTCGAATCGAGAGGGTTTCGTCTTTCAGGCGCTTCATGGAATGATCCCGTTACCAATGTATTGTAAATGTACTGCGTTTTTGTCTTTCTTACCAGCATTTTATTGTGATAGCGAAACCTACCTGTTGTCAGTTCATTCAACGCGATACTGCCGTATTTGTTGCAATTTTAGTCACATATTATGTAATAGCTGGTATCAATCGATTTGGAAACCAGTAGGATTTGCAATTCAACATTTAACGGGAAGATCGCAATATGATGAAAATTTCGGCAGCACCCAAATGGGAACTCACGAGCTCGCGCAGCCCGCTGAGTTCGAAGAGCAGAGTACCGATCACAGTCAGCACTGGTCCGATGACGATTGCGCAAGCGCTGCTCCCACGCAGCCTCGATGTCTCGTTCGAATTTAAGTATCGTCGTTAACTGCGACCTCATCCCTTCGCGGTAGTCAATGCCGCGTCCTGACAGAGCCCATGACATTCCGATGTCATGGGCTTTTTCGTATTTACGCTCGCTTCAGCGGGCTTAACAATTGGAACTACCAATGAAAAACGAAACCGCAGCCAATGAAGGGCCAGCAGCACCCGGCCCACAGTACATTACGCTGAAAAACGCGACCGCCCCCAAGCTCGGGAAACACGCCGACGGCACCATCAGCTACAAGGTGGCTTGCGACCTGGAGCGCACAACACTGTTCCTTGCGATCACAACCAACTCCAGCGGCGGGTACTTCAGTCGGGAATACGTCCCTGTCGCTCGCATAGAGGAGCTACTCGCCAACCTCGACCGATCAGACTTCCCGTCGAAGGCGCTCAAGCCCGCCTTCACTGGTAGGAGCAGTAACAACGCCGGCTTTCTAGCCGCCATTCTTCATGCGGAAGGATTGCTCTCGCGCGCCGCCGACAGCGAAACCAAACACGTCTACACCGGGGGCTGGACCAAATGGAAAGCTTCCGTGCTGGCTTTGGACGCGATTCAGGACGAAACGAATACGCCGTCTGCGCAGTCAACCGATGCACCAGGCAGTCCAGCGAATAACAAGGCGGTAGCGGCTAAACCGCAGAAGCCTGTCAACCCTACTAAATGATTCGAGCTCACATGTATGATCAAAATCCGAACTACACCATCCTTGTCAACTGGGGCGTCGGCAAGCAAAACCCGCGTGGCTTTGGGTGCCCTAAGGCCTGCGACTATTGCAACTGGCGAGGGTGGGGCGGGCTGCCTTACCAAGCGCAGTCCTCCCAACAGGTGGCGGCCTTCATCGCGTCATGCCGGAAAAGCACTGTCTCCATCAGTGGCGGCGCCGAGCCGCTATACCGGTTAAACGAGAATCTGCCGAAGCTCCTGGCCATGGTCGGAGTCATCAGGGACCACCGGCTCCGAACGCGAGTCGTCACCCGTGAAGTGCAACACGTCGCCAAGCTCAGCGGCATTGTTGATCGCTTCTCAATCTCGCTGGACGCGGACGTATTGGCGGAATTGCCGCGCTATCAGCATGAGTGGACGGGGATGGATGTCGAGTATTCACTCGTCCTACTAAAGTGGACCCATCAGTCAAGACACTCAGCCGGCTAGTTTAAGCTGTGTCCG
>CBFGOU010000212.1:0-7665 GCA_965650445.1 uncultured Oxalobacteraceae bacterium
CGAGTTCGTAGGAACTGTCGGAGGAACTAGGCGCCAGCGGCTCACCCTGCGGCGCGTGCGCCTTGTGGCGCCGGCGCAGCGCGCCGTGCACGCGCAGTGGAATCGACAGCAGGGCGTCCAGCCAGCCCAGACGTCCATACGCAAACGCCGATTCCAGGGCCGCCAAGGTCGCCTTCAGTTCAAAGCGCAAGCCGGCGCCGCGCAGCGCCGGAGCGGCTGCCTGCGGCCGTGCGCTGATCAGGGCGCCGCCCTCGAAAATGGGAAAGAACTTCATGCTGCTGGCGATCGCATAGTCGCCCCAGGCGCCCACCGGGCGCGCCCCATGCTGGCCGAACCAGCAGTGGGCGCAGTCTTCGAGCAGCAGCAGGCCACGCCGGTCGCACCAGGCGCGAATGGTCGTCATATCCTGCGGGAAGCCGAAATAATGGGTGACCATCAGCACGCGCGCGCCATGCAGCTTGATCTCCACGTCGTCCAGGTCGACGCTGGTGTCGGGGTGGATGCGGTAGAACACCGGGGTGGCGCCGCACAGCAGCACCGGTGGCACCATGGCCGGGCTGTGGAAGGCAGGCACCAGCACCGTGTGGCCGGCGCCCACACCCATCGCGCGCAGCGCCAGCGCGATGGCCACGCGGCCGCTGGTGACGTGCCATAGCGCGCCGGCGTCCTGCACCGACGGCGGCCGCGCAGCCGTCGACCGCGCCAGCGAACTGCCGGACAGCACCGGCGCGAGCGGAATGCGGGGGCGGTCGTGTACTGGCTGGGGGGGCGAAGTCTGCGGCATGCGCGTAGTATAGCGCCGCCCGGCATTGGCAAGGAAAAGCAGTGCCGGCAGGCAGGTGGAAATGGTAAGATCGGGCGCGCGCATGGGGCGTAATTTGATGGCGGAAGGTTAACTGTAGAAGGCGATGAGCGAGCTGATTCACGAACTGGTATTGCGCGCCGCTGAGCGCAGCCCGGATGCGCAAGCGCTGGTGTACGGGGCCGAGCGCCTCAGCTATGCCGCCCTGGCCGACGCGCTGCGCCAGGCTGCCCAGGTGCTGCTGCGGCAGGGACTGAAACCGCGCGAACGCGTCGCCATTTACCTCGAGAAGCGCGTGGAGAATGTGGCGGCCATGTTCGGGGCCGCCTACGCCGGGCTGGTGTTCGTGCCGCTCAATCCGCTGCTGAAACCGGCCCAGGTGGCGCATATCCTCACCGACTGCAATGTGCGCGTGCTGCTCACGTCGGCCCCGCGGCTGGCGGCGCTGGCGCCGCTGCTGGCCGGTTGCCCGGACCTGCGTACGGTGCTGCTGGCCGGAGCGCAGACTTCCAAAGCCGATTGCGGCGGCCTGCCGGTATTGCCCTGGAATGGCGCGCCGGCCGCTGACGATGCGGCTGCCGGCATTGCGCCGCACCGCAGTATCGACGCAGACGTCGCCGCCATCCTGTACACCTCGGGCAGCACTGGCCGCCCCAAGGGCGTGGTCCTGTCGCATCGCAATCTGGTGGCCGGCGCGGCCAGCGTCGCCGGCTACCTGGGCAACACGCCGGACGACCGCATCCTGGCGGTGCTGCCGCTGTCGTTTGACTACGGCTTGAGCCAGTTGACCACAGCGTTCAAGAGCGGCGCGACGGTGGTGCTGCTGAACCACCTGCTGCCGCGCGATATCGTGATCGCCATCGCCCGCGAGCGTATCACCGGACTGGCCGCGGTGCCGCCGCTGTGGGCGCAGCTGGCGCCACTGTTCACCCAGGCCGGCCCCGAGACGCTCGCTTCGCTACGCTACCTGACCAATTCGGGCGGCGCCATGCCGGGTGCCACCCTGGCGGCGCTGCGCGCGGCCTTGCCGGCGGCCGAGATGTTTTTGATGTACGGCCTGACCGAAGCCTTCCGCTCGACCTACCTGCCGCCGTCCCAGCTCGATCAACGCCCCACTTCCATGGGCCGCGCCATTCCCAACGCCGAGATCCTGGTGGTGCGCCCCGACGGCAGCGCCTGCGGGCCCGGCGAGCCGGGTGAACTGGTGCACCGCGGCGCGCTGGTGGCGCTGGGCTACTGGAACGATCCCGCCAAGACTGCCGAGCGCTTTCGCCCACTGCCCGGCCAGGACCCGGCCCTGCCCTTGACCGAGATGGCGGTGTGGTCGGGCGACACCGTGCAAATGGACGCCCAAGGCTATCTGTATTTCGTCGGCCGCACCGACGAGTTGATCAAGGTGTCCGGATACCGCATCAGCCCCACCGAAATTGAAGAAGCCTGCTACGCCAGTGGCCTGGTGGCCGAAGCGGCGGCCTTCGGCGTGGCGCACCCGGTGCTGGGCCAGGCAGTGGTGGTGGTGGCCAGTGGCGAGCCTGCGCGCGAAGCCGAGCTGCGCAAGTACTGCCAGCGCCAGCTGCCTGCCTACATGGTGCCGGCCCGGATTACAATCACGCTCGATGCCTTGCCGCGCAACCCGAACGGCAAGATCGATCGCAGCAGCCTGCGCCAGTCACTGGCGGACATCTTCAACCACGACGAGCCAACAGCATGAGCGTCAAGCCGGTCCACGCGCCGCACACCCAGTTCGCCACCCGCGACAACTGCTTGCAGATCGGCGCGATTCCCCTCACCCGGCTGGCCGAACGGGTCGGCAGCACGCCGTTCTACGCCTATGACCGGGCCGCCCTGAGCGCGCGCGTGCAGCAGCTGCGCGCAGCGCTGCCGGCCGCGCTCAGGCTGCACTATTCGGTGAAGGCCAATCCGATGCCGGCCCTGGTGCAGCACATGGCCGGCCTGGTCGACGGCCTGGATGTAGCCTCCGGCGGCGAGATGGCGGTGGCGCTCGACACGCCGATCGCGGCGCAGCGCGTGAGCCTGACCGGCCCGGGCAAGTCGGAAGCGGAAATGCGCCAGGCGATTGCCGCCGGCGTGCTGCTCAATGTCGAATCGGTGCGTGAAATCGAGCTGGCCGCGCGCCTGGGCGACGCACTCGGCATCGCCCCCCGTGTGGCGGTGCGGGTCAATCCGCCGTTCGAATTGAAGTCGTCCGGCATGCGCATGGGCGGCGGCGCCAAGCAGTTCGGCATCGACGCCGAGCAGGTTCCCGCGCTCCTCCAGCGCATCGGCGCGCTCAGTCTGGACTTCCACGGCTTTCACATCTTCAGCGGCTCGCAAAGCCTGAAAGCGGAGGCGATCGCCGCCGCCCAAACCCAGACGTTCGAGCTGGCGCTGGCGCTCAGCGCGCACGCCCCATGCGCGCCGCGCATCCTCAATATCGGCGGCGGCTTCGGGATTGCCTACTTCCCCGGCGAAGCGCCGCTTGATCTGGCGCCGGTGGCCGATAACCTGGCCGTATGGCTGGAGCGCGTGGCCGCGGCGCTGCCGCAGGCTGAAGTGGCGCTTGAATGCGGGCGCTATCTGGTGGGGGAGGCGGGCGTGTACGTGGCCCGCGTGATTGACCGCAAAGTCTCGCGCGGCCAGGTGTATCTGGTGACCGATGGCGGCCTGCACCACCATTTGGCGGCCTCGGGCAATTTCGGCCAGGTGATCCGCAAGAACTACCCGGTCGCCATCGGCAACCGCATGCAGGGCGAGCTGGAGACCGTGCATGTGGTCGGCCCCCTGTGCACACCGCTGGACCTGCTGGCCGACGCCATGGCGCTGCCGCGCGCCGACGTGGGCGACCTGGTGGTGGTGTTTCAATCCGGCGCCTATGGGCTGTCCGCCAGCCCGACCGCCTTTCTCGGGCATCCGGCGCCGCGCGAAGTGTTGGTGTAATGTTATGACGCCAGGAAACTGTTTTATAATTACAAATCGCAGGTCGACCGGTTTCACTATCCGATGAGCCACCAGAACGTCACGTTTTCCGTCGTTATCCCCAATTTCAACAACGGCGCCACCCTGGGCCGGGCCATCGAATCGGTGTTGGCGCAAACCTGGCCGGCCTACGAACTCATTGTCATCGACGACGGCTCGACCGATGACTCGGAAAGCGTGGCGCGCAGCTTCGGCGAGCGCGTGCGTTATGTGCGCCAGGCCAATGCCGGCGTATCGGCGGCGCGCAATCATGGCGCACGGCTTGCCAGCGGAACCTGGCTGGCCTTCCTGGACGCCGACGATCTGTATATGCCCGACCGCCTGGCCGCACATGGGCGCTGGATCGAGCGCGAACCGGACCTCGACTTCTTATTCGGCGACCAGGAATACCGCACCCCGGACGAAACGCACTTGCAAATGGCAATCAATGACAGTGCCGCCGGTCGAAGTCTGGTGGCGCGTCACGCGGGAACCGTGGAAATTCCGATCGCCGCGTCCGATTTTGAGGAATGCATCGCGGACGGATTCAATGAAATTCGCACCGTATCGATACCACGCGCCATGTTCCTGAAACTGGGCGGCTTTCCGCTTAATCACAAGATCGGCGAAGACCTGTTTTTCTTCATCCGGCTTTACGCCGCCAGCCGCAAGGGCGGTGTGGTGAACCAAGCCCTGGCCGTCTATTATATTTATCCGGGCAGCGCCTTGCGCAAGGATCCGGTTGCCGCACAGCGTGCCTACGTCGCAACGCTCGAAGCGCTCGACGAGGAAGTGCGGGCGGCCAGCGCCGGGATTCGGCGCGGCTGGCGCGCCAAGCTGCGTCAGGGCAGGCTGAGCCTGGCGTACATGTATCTGCGCCGGGGCCAGCGCCTGACTGCGCTGGCGGCGGTCGCCCCGCTGCTGTGGGGGCATCCATCCCTGCGGTCCTTGCGCGATGTGGCATCGATCGCCCGAGGCATCTCGTGAGCGTGGCCGCCCCTGGCCGGGCAATTCCTGCCGGCCTGTCGCTGTACCTCGATGTGGTGCGCTTTCTGGCGGCCGTGGCCGTGGTGTTGTATCACACTTGGACACTCTATTTCCCGGACAGCAAGATCAAGTGGCCGGGGCACGAAGCGGTCGTTGTTTTCTTCGTCTTGTCCGGATACGTGATCGCGCACGCGGCGAGCGCTCCCGGAATGACGCTGGCGGCCTACGCGCAGCACCGCCTCGCGCGCATCCTTCCGGTGGCCTACGCCGCCTTGATCGTGGCGGTCGGGATCTGCCTGGTTTTTCCGGCAACAGCGGGGCCGGGCAGCGTAGGCTGGGGGACCGTCGCGAACATGCTGTTTATCGCGCAATCGGGAGCGCTGGAGGTCAACGCGCCGCTCAACCCGCCGTTCTGGTCGCTCAACTACGAAGTCTGGTATTACGTCCTGTTCGGTATCTGGACGTTCGTGCGCTCGAAATGGCGCCTTGCGCTGGTGGTGCTGGCCGGTCTGCTGGCAGGTCCAAAGATTCTGCTGCTGCTTCCGGTGTGGGCAATGGGCGTCCTGCTGTACCGCCGCCTGCCCGTTCTGCGCCCGGACTTTGCCTGGTACGCGCTGCTGGTGTCGCTCGGCGTGGGGGCGGCGCTTACCTGGATGAATGTGTCGGATGTGCTGCGGGCCTGGCTGTATGCCCATGTTCCCGGCGCCTGGAGGGCGCATTATTCCAGCCAGTTCCTGTACGACATCGTCCTGGGGCTGGTGGTCATGCTGCACTTTACCGCGATCGCATCATTGGGCCCGTCACTGCGCTGGCTGCGCTACCTGCAGCGTCCGATCCGTTATGTTGCCGGCTGTACTTTTACCCTGTACGTGTTCCATGGTCCGCTGCTGGTGCTGCTGCGGCAGTCGCCAACTATCCAGCAGTCGCCGTGGCTGTTTTACCTGGCGCTGGGCGTCTCGGCTCTGGTGCTCGCCGAGCTGACCGAGCGGCGCGTCAAGTTTTACCGTGCCCTGATCGGCGCCGTCTTCCCGTCGGTGCGCCCGGCGCAATGCACTCCGGATCTGTCCCCAACCCGGCCCCATTCGTGACCGGGATGTGACGATCGTGGACCCGTGCCGTGCGTGTTCAGGGAGCGTATTCGCTCAGCAGCCGCTCGCAGGTTTTCAAGAACTGCCTGGCCACCGAGGCGGTGTTGTTCGCCTGCGCCAGGCGCAGGCCATTGGCGCTCATGCGCTCGGCCAGCGCCGGGTCCGACAGGAGCTTGATTACCGTGGCGGCAATCTCTTCCGGCTTGTTGCCATCCACCAGGAACCCGGTCTCGCCATCGACCACCGCCTCCACCACGCCGCCGGCGCGCCCGCCGATGACCGGCTTGCGGCAGGCATTGGCTTCGCGAAATACCAAGCCGAAGCCTTCGGTGTCGCCATCCGGCATGGTACGGTTGGGCATCAGGAACAGGTCGCACAGGCGCAGGTAGGCCAGCAGTTCGGCCTCGCTGACCTTGCCCACCACGGTCACATGCGCGCCCAGTTGTTCAGCCGCGATGATCTGTTCGAGTTCCGCGCGGATTTCGCCATCGCCCACGATCAGGTAATGCACGTCCGGCCGCGCGCGCACCACGTGCGCCATGGCGCGCACCGCCATGTCGGCGCCCTTGCGGTGGACCAGGCGTCCAACGGTGAGCACGACTTTCTTACCGTGCAGCTGATGCTTGGCGATCAGCGCCGGGTCGGCCGGTCCCGGCGTGAAGCGCGCGGTATCGACCCCGTTCTGGATCAGCGAAATCGCTTCCGGGCGCACGCCCATGTGTTCGGTCAGCGCATCGCAGGTGAAGGAGCTGACCGCCACGACCTTGTCGGCGGCCTGCAGGTAGGCGCGGCGCTTGTTGCCGTGGAGGCGGCCACCGGTGGCGGTAGTGATTTCCTCACCGTGGACGTAGATGATCAATTTGCAGCCGAACAGTTTTTTCAACGCGATGCCCAACCAGCTGCCGGTCACCAGTTCGCCGACGCAGATCACATTGATTTTGTGTTCGCGCACGGTGCGTGCCGCAGCGCGCAGGGTGCTCATGTACAGGGGCACGTCCTGCAGCAGCAGGCGGCTGCCGGAGACGGCCAGATTGGCCGGCGGCGGGGCCATCAAGGGGCGCAGCAGGTCGATGCGCTCGATCGGAAACGGCGCGGTGGCATCGTGCTCGCGCCAGCCCTCGATTTCCTGATTGTTCAGGTAATTCTTCCTGGCGGTCAGCACGCGGATGCTCCCGGCAGGCATATGCTGGCACAGGTTTTCGTAGACGACGGCCGAGCCGCCATGGATCGGCGGAAAGGTGCTGGCGATGAGCAGGCAGCGGACATCGGCCGCGGCAGGCGTGCTGGCGCGCACCGGTAGCTCCGGAGTCCGGATGTTGCGGGCGAGCTGGTAGGTAATGCGCTCATTGCTCAAACCCCAAGGGCTGAAGCGCGGCAGCTGGAAGATGTCGGAGGCCGCGCTGGCGGCGCCGCCGCTGGTGGCCACCGCCGCCTTGTAGCCGCACGCCTTGACGAGGGCCACGTGGCCGGCGTTGTAATCCTGGTGCGGGCGCCCGTTGGGGTAGGCGAACAGGTGCACTGGCGCGCCGATGATGGCTTCGAGCTCCTCCTTGCAGCCGCCGATCTCGGCCTTGGCCTGGGCCGGCGTGCACTCGTTCAGGATGGGGTGGTGGATCGTATGGGCGCCGATTTCGAAGCCCTGGCTGTGCAGCGCGCGCACGGAGGACGTATCGAAGATTTTCGGCAAAGCGATCGGGCGCACCGCCTGGGCTTCCAGCAGTTCGATGGCGCCCATGCGTTCCTGCAACGGGGCGTATTTCAGGCGCTCCTGCAGATCGGCGGTGATGTTGTGCTGAGGTTTGAATACTCAATTCGAACCGTGTCTCCGATTCG
>CBFGOU010000213.1:0-7605 GCA_965650445.1 uncultured Oxalobacteraceae bacterium
ACGTGATCGCGCCAAAGATCAAGAAGCTGGAGCACAAGCTGGAGGCGGCGAAGACGGCGCTCGCCGCGGCCATGGCCGGCGAGACCAGGTGGGTACGCCCGCCCTGCCCCTGACGGCCTTCGAAGTTGCGGTTCGAGGTCGAGGCGCAGCGTTCGCCCGGCTCGAGCCGGTCGGCGTTCATCGCCAGGCACATCGAGCAGCCCGGCTCGCGCCATTCGAAACCGGCATCCTTGAAGATGCGGTCCAGTCCTTCGCGTTCGGCCTGTTCCTTGACCAGGCCGGAACCGGGCACCACCATCGCCAGGCGCACGTTGGAGGCGCGCTGCTTGCCGCGCACGACCGCCGCGGCGGCGCGCAGGTCTTCGATGCGCGAGTTGGTGCACGAACCGATGAATACCTTGTCGATGCGGATGTTTTCGATCGGGGTGTTGGGCTTGAGGTCCATGTACACCAGGGCTTTTTCCATGGCGTCGCGGCGGACCGGGTCTTTTTCCAGATCGGGATCGGGCACGCGGCCGTCGACCGGCACCACCATCTCGGGCGAGGTGCCCCAGGTGACCTGCGGCAGGATCTCGGCGGCGTTGAGCATGACGACCATGTCGAACTGGGCGCCCGCGTCCGAATGCAGGGTGCGCCAATAGTCGACCGCGCGGTCCCAGTGCGGGCCGCTGGGCGAAAACGGACGCCCCTTGACGTACTCGATGGTGGTGTCGTCGACCGCCACCATGCCGGCGCGCGCGCCCGCTTCGATGGCCATGTTACAGATGGTCATGCGGCCTTCCATCGACAAGGCGCGGATGGTCGAGCCGCCGAATTCGATGGCGTAGCCGGTACCGCCGGCGGTGCCGATGCGGCCGATCACCGCCAGCACGACGTCCTTGGCGGTCACGCCGGCCGGCAGTTCGCCGTCGACCTGCACCAGCATCGATTTGCTTTTCTTGGCCAGCAGGGTCTGGGTGGCCAGCACGTGCTCGACTTCCGAGGTGCCGATGCCGTGCGCCAGCGCGCCGAAGGCGCCGTGGGTGGAGGTGTGCGAGTCGCCGCAGACCACCGTCATGCCGGGCAGGGTGGCGCCCTGCTCCGGTCCGATCACGTGCACGATGCCCTGGCGCTTGTCCTGCATGCCGAAATAGGTCAGGCCGTAATTCTTGGCGTTGGCGTCGAGCGTCTCTACCTGCAGGCGCGAGGTCGGGTCGGCGATCCCGTGCGAGCGGTCGGTGGTGGGCACGTTGTGGTCGGCCACGGCCAGGTTGGCGGAGGTGCGCCATAGTGTGCGGCCGGCCTCGCGCAGGCCTTCGAAGGCTTGCGGGCTGGTTACTTCGTGGACCAGGTGGCGGTCGATGTACAGCACCGTGGTGCCGTCGTCGTCGGCGCGCACAACGTGCGCTTCCCAGAGTTTGTCGTAGAGCGTTTTTATCATGATTGGATGTGAAACTCGTAGTGGAGCGACTGCTTGAATCAGATACGGTCTTCGATTATGCCATATTTGTGCAACGCGGCAGTAGCAAGGGCTTTCCGATACCTTGGAAGCTGGCGCTACAGTTTGGCCGGCGATTCTTCGGTAGCGCTATCGGGATGAGGTAAAAAAAATGCCTGCTGGATCTCAGCAGGCATTTCCATGTTTCGGGCGCACTACAAATCGCTTAGGCTGCCAGTTTCACCGAGCTCAGGCAACCGCCCATCAGGAAGGACAGGCCGACCACCAGTACCAGTTCGCCTTCGGCCGACCGGGCCGTGCCGGTGATGCCGTCGACCGTGATGGCGGTCATCGGCTTGATCACCAGGTCGGCGGTGCCGTCCACCGCGGCCACCGCGATGATGTAGGGCTGCGGCGCGTTGATGACGATGCCGACCTTTTCCGAGCAGGGCTCGTAGCCGAGCGAATCGGCCAGCGAACGCACCGGCAGTGGACGGCCCTGGTCTTTCAGCACCGGGGCGCCGCCGACCTGCATGAAGGTGTCGGGCAGTTCGACCACCCGCTGCACCACCGCCATCGGCAGCGCCAGCGCGGCGCCCGAGGTCGACACCAGCATGGTCGGCACGATCGACAGTTCGATCGGCAGGCGGATCGCAAACTTGGTGCCGTGGCCGAGCGAGGACTCGATGTGGATCGCGCCGCGGTTTTTTTCCACCGCCGTCTTGACCACGTCCATGCCGACCCCGCGGCCGGACACCGACGAGGCCACTTCCTTGGTCGAAAAGCCCGGCAGGAACACCAGCTGGTAGGCTTCGTCGTCGGACTGGGCCTGGTTGTCGTTGATCAGGCCCTTCTGGACCGCCTTGCGGCGCAGCGCGGCCGGGTCCATGCCCTTGCCGTCGTCCTGCAGCACGATCATGACGCTGTTGGCTTCCTGCCAGGCCTTGAGCGAGATGTAGGCCTTGGCCGGCTTGCCCGCGGCGAGCCGGTCTTCGGGCGACTCGACGCCGTGATCGAGGGCGTTGCGCAGCATGTGCACCAGCGGGTCGTACAGGCTGTCGACCACCACGCGGTCGACTTCGGTCTCGGCCCCTTCGATGGTCAGCTCGACGTCCTTGCCGAGGTCCTTGGCCAGCTCGCGCACCAGGCGCGGGAATTTCTGGAACAGGCGCCCGACCGGCTGCATGCGGGTGGCCAGGGTGGCGCGCTGCAGTTCGGCCGAATAGCGCGAAGCGCGTTCCAGCGTTTCGGTCAGGGTCGCCATCAGGGTGGCGGCCTGGCCTTCGAACTTGAACTGCGACAGGCGTTCGAGCAGCACGGCGGCCTGGTTGGCGGCCTGCACCGATTCGCCGGCCACTTCGAGCAGCGCGTCGAGCTTGACGGCGTCGACGCGGATGCTGTCTTCCTTGGCCGGCGCGGAAGCGGCGCGGAATTCCTGCACCTTGTCTTCGCGCCGGTCGACACCATCCCAGGCCGGCTTGGCGGCGGCCGGGGCGGCGGCGGCGATCTCGATTACCGGGGCCGCCACGGGAGCGGCTGCGGCTGCGGCCGTGTAGGTGCCGGCCGGGACGACCGACATGAACATCGCTTCCCAGTCCAGGCCATCGGCCTGCGCGGCGCTGGCCACGGGGACCGGGGCGGCTGCCACCGGCGCGGCGGCGACCGGTGCCGCGGCGGCCACCGGCGCCGGCGCTGGCGCCGGCGCCGGCGCGGCGCTGCTTTTGCCTTCGATGGCGTCGACCAGGATACGGTTGAGCGCGTCCGGCATCGAAGCGAGCTGTTCCGGCGCGGCGCCGTTGTTCAGATCGGTCAGCTGGTCGGCCACGAAGCCGGACGCTTGCAGCGCCGCTTCGATCGCCAGCGGGGTCACCGGCGCGGCGCCGGTACGCAGGGCGTCGAACAGGTTCTCGGTCAGGTGGCAGGCCGCGACCAGGGCGGGCAGGTTCATGAACCCGGCGCCGCCTTTGATCGTGTGGAAGGAACGGAACACCGCGTTCAGCGTTTCCTTGTTGTTCGGATCGCGCTCGAGACGGAGCAGATGCTCTTCAACGTTGACTGCCAGATCCATCGCCTCGACGACGAAATCCTTGAGCATATCGTCCATTAGAATCCCAGATCGGCAAGAAGGTCGTCAACATTGTCCTGGTCGAGAGCGACCGACGGCAGCGCCGGGCCCGACATGAGTGCGGCCGGTTTGGCGTTGAGCTTTTCGCGCACGGCCGGCGGGGCGTTGTCGCGCAGCAGTTCGGCCAGTTCGTGCTCGACGGTCTTGGTGATGACGACGACTTTCTTGATCAGCTGGCCGGTGATGTCCTGGAAATCCTGGGCCATCATGATTTCCAGCAGGCGGGCCTTTTCCGCTTCGGTGGCTTCGGACACGGCCTGGGCGAATCCCTTGGAGTCGCCGGCCAGGGCCTTGAATTCGTCGATGCTCAGCTTGCCGGCGAACAGGTCGCTCCAGCGGTTTTCCATTTCCTTGGCCTTCTTGCTCAGCAAATCCTGGGCCGGCATGCCGTCGTCGAGGGTGTTGAGCACCTTGTTGGCGGCCTGCTCGGTCAGGCTGGCGACGTATTCAAGGCGGTCCTGGGCGTCGACGATCTGCGACGATGCCTCGGTCAGCGCCTTGTCGTAGCCCAGTTCGCGCAGCGAATCGTGCAGCAGGCGGACAATGCCGCCCAGGCGTTCGAACATCGGGTTGACGGCGTCGGACTGTTCGGCGTGCTCGGCGGGCGCCTCGGCGGCGGCCGGCGCCGGGGCCGGCGCGGCTGGCGCTACCGGGGCCGATGCGGCGGCAACCTGTTCGAACAGCGCTTCCATGTCGTCGTCGGCAGCGGCGGCCGGAGCGGGCGCGGGAGCGGGAGGGGCACTGGTGCGTTGCGCGGACACTTCATCGAATAGTGCGTCGAAATCATCAGCGGCGTCGGTCATAATCCCTGCTTCTCCATAATTGTAAAATCTGGCAATGTCAAATTGCTGAATTCAGTTGTTGCGCTGTGCGAGTTCGAGGCAGAGCATGATTTTCGGCAACATGCCGCACACGCAGTGTAGCAGCGCGAAGTGCCCCGGTAAATCACTGTGCAAGGCCGGTGTTGCTTTGACGGACGAAACTTGTAGACCCGACAAGCAAAACGTGTCTTTATCGCACCCAGTACTTCAGCAAGTGTTGTATTTTGTAATCTTACCATTGGATACTTGCTGCAAAGTATCACTAAGAGCAATAAACATTGCGCCAAAGTGAATGAGGGCTTTGAGCGAGATCAAGGGTTTGCGTCCTAACAATAGTCAGCCTGCGAACTACAATGGACAATAAGTCCATGTCGGAGGAACTGATCATGTATCGGAAAATTCTGATTACCACGGACGGCTCCGCCGTCTCGAAACACACCGCCTGCGCCGGCGTTCAGTTCGCCGCGCAGATGGGGGCCGAAGTGTTGGTGCTGTATGTGGCACCGCCTTACCAGTACCCGGTGTACGTCGAAATCATCCCGCCGACCTATCCGAGCGAGGAAGATTATCTGGCGCGCATGCGGCAAATCGGTGACGAGCACCTGAGTTCGATCCTGCACGAAGCCGCGCAGTGCGGTCTGCGCCATGAAGGCATCACGGCCTTCGCCGACAGCCCGGCGGCGAAGATCGTGGATGTTGCCGATAAACAACAGTGCGATTTGATCTTCATGGGGTCGCACGGCCGCAGCGGCTGGGGTCAGTTGCTCTTAGGAAGTGTTACCAACAAGGTGTTATCGCACACCGGCAAACCGGTGCTGGTGCACCGCCTGATCAAGGAGCCTGCCAGCTAACCCAGTCAATATTGCGCGATTTACAATTTAGCCTTACGCTTCGGCAGTGTTGTCGACTTGACGACGCCGCCGGGCCAGGCCCCGGTTCATCCACCTGCCGATTGCTTATATATATGATACGTATTGTCATTGCGGACGACCACACCATCATGCGCGAGGGCCTCAAGCGTATCCTCGACGGCGCCCTCGACATCGACATCGTCGGCGAAGCCATCAACGGCTTCGAAGTGCTGTCCCATGTGCGCCAGGGCGGGTTCGACCTGTTGCTGCTGGATTTGTCGATGCCCGGCCGCAGCGGCGTCGACCTGATCCGCCAGATCCGCAGCGAATCGCCCAAGCTGGCCATCCTGATCCTGACCATGCACGAGGAGGAACAGTACGCGGTGCGTGCCATCCGCGCCGGTGCCCAGGGCTATCTGACCAAGGAAAGCGCCGGCACCCAGCTGGTGGGAGCGATCCGCAAGGTGGCATCGGGGCGACCGTATATCAGTACCGAAGTGGCCGAACAATTGGCTTTAAACATCATGACGCCGAATGAACAGTTGCTGCACAAGCAATTGTCCGATCGCGAGTTTGAAGTCTTTTCGCTGTTGGTGGGGGGCAAGTCGATCACCGAGATCGCCAACAGCCTGCATCTGTCGGTCAAGACAGTGAGCACCCACAAGACCCGGATCATGCAAAAGATGGGGATGACTTCCTTGTCAGAAATGGTCCAGTATGCGGTTGCACATCGCTTGTTATCGCCGTTCAAGACGTAGACACACCAAAAAGTTTTAGACAATGGCGCCACAGTTTCGTGCGGCGTCTTATCAATAAGCGTGATTTTCACGTTTCCGTGCCGCCAAGCGGCGCTCGTCCCTCCCTCCCCGTTTTTCCTATGGCGCAGCGGCTGATGGGTAGGAAGATTCCTACCCCATGACGCTCTATCCTACCGCCATATTCAGCCATCGCTGATATCAATGCCGGACTCGTGTTGGCATACTAAATCCATCGATTCGGCTTTCCTGGGTTCATCTTTCACCTGATGGTTAAGCCAGCCGAGCTGTTGAGCGTCAAGTGTGGCGCCAGACAACAGCCTGAAACCATGAGTTTTCTCAACTGGAGATGAGCATGCAGTCAACGCCAACCGATCCGCGCAACACCCCATCGTCGACCATGCACTCGGCTCCAACGGAAGCCGGCCGTCAACGTCAGGGCCGCCTGTGGTCCAATCTGAAAGAGGTGTGCGATCTGCTGCACATCTCCGCCGCGGTCTCGGTCAATTCCGAAGAGCTGCTATTCCAACACGTGCAATTCAAGACCGGCCAGCGGGTGCACACCATCGGCCAGGCCTTCGACACCCTGTACATCGTCAACTCGGGCTTCCTTAAAACCGTGCTGATCGACGAATTCGGCAACGAACAGGTGCTGAGCTTCCCCATGAAGGGCGACATGCTCGGCGTGGACGGCATCCACACCCGCCATTACGCTTCGGAAGCGGTGGCCCTGTCCGACTGCGACCTGATCCTGCTGCCGTTCAAAAAACTGACCGCGCTCGGCCGGGTGCACATGGAACTGGAAAACGTCATGTACGGCGTCATGAGCCGCGAACTGGTGCGTGAACAAGCCATGATCGGCATGCTCGGCGCCCTCTCCGCCGAGGCCCGGGTGGCGCGTTTTCTGGTCACCCTGGCCGACCGCTTCGCCGCCATGGGCTACTCCAGCAAACTGTTCAACCTGCGCATGACGCGCCACGAAATCGGCAGCTATCTCGGCCTGACGCTCGAAACCGTCAGCCGCACCCTGTCGGCCTTCAACGAGATCGGTCTCATCACCGTCGACCAGCGCACCATCGGCATCAAGGATGCCGATGCGCTCAAGACCCTGCGCCGCCTGCCACCGTCGCGCTCGCGTGCCAAGAGCAACGCCGCCAAGCAAAAAGCCGAAGCCGCCCAAGGCGGCGACGATCAGGTCCTGGCCACCACCATCTAAACAGCCTTACCTTACCTTACCTCACCACACCACAACGGCGCCCCGCAGGGCGCCGTTTGTATGACTGCACACTGCTGTCGCGTTCCAGCACACCATTGTTGACCTTCACCTTTTCAGCCCGCTCAACGCCTGGTGTTTGGTTGTAATGATCGGAACGCCGGGCTCATGCAAACGTCCGCGCATTAGCGTACGCAGTGCACCGCATCCCCCGCGCTGACGTACACCTTCTCCCCGGCGCCGGGCGCAATGACGTAGCCGCCAGTAAAAGACCCGAACGACGGCAGGATCATCCGTTGCGGCCCCGCCACAAAACACGGCAGACGCAGCGAATCGACCCGGGTGGCGAGCACAAACACCGGATGCACATGACCGGCCAGCACATAGCCGGGCGCCTCGATATCCGGGTGGTGGCAGAACGAA
>CBFGOU010000214.1:0-7573 GCA_965650445.1 uncultured Oxalobacteraceae bacterium
GCTGGCCTTCGGATCGTCGGTGGTCGCCGTCAGCAGCGTGAAGTTATACAGGCCGGCGAGTTTGCGGTAAGCCCGCACGCAGGTCACCGCCCGCAGCGGCAGCGAACGCGGTTTGACGAACTGCTCGGTGCACGAGGGGCCGGTCAGGCGCGTGTCGCGGCTGCTGCCCAGGTTATCGGTCTTGAACAGGGTGCTGGCCAGCGCGGCGAAGCGCACCTGATCCAGGCTGGCGGTGCGCACATACTGGTGGGTCATCGCCACATGTCCGGTCTGCTGCGATTCCGACACGAAGATGGCCGACTCCATCGAGCAGGCGATGGTGTCGGCGGTGAAGGTGGCTTCGGCCTTGACGTTCGATCTGCCCCAGCAGCGCACCTGGCCCGACTCGCGCACCGGCACCTGGTACGGTCCCATGGTCTTGAGCGACAGCGGCGCATCGAGCAGGCGCTCGATCATGGCGCGCTGGTGCGCCAGCAGCTGCTGGGCGATCAGCGCATTGAAATCCTTGGGAGGGGCGCCTTGCGCGGCGACCTTCTTGAGTAGCTCCTGGGCGTAGCGCACCGGCACCAGGAAGCTGACCGACTCGCCGTCGCGCCGCTTGGACACGTTCACGCCGGCCACGATGCCGTCCGCAGTCACGCTGGGGCCGCCGCTCATGCCCGAGTTGATCGGCCCGGTGAACATCAGCTGGTCGTAGAAGCTGCGCGTGATGACGCCGTTGTACGAGCCTTCCGAGATCGCGAAGCCCAGATCGAGCGGATTGCCCAGCGAGTACAGATACTGGCCCTGGGTCAGCTTGGCGGCCTGTTCGGGCAGGCGGAAAAAGCCGCTGCCGTTACGGTTGATGCGCGCCACCGCCAGATCGTGCAGCACATCCACCGCCAGCAGCTCCACCGGGCCGCTCTTGCCGTCGGTATCGACAAACTCGCCGGCATAGACGTCCGGTTCCAGCGCCATCTGCGACACCACATGATAGTTGGTCAACACCAGGTTGCCGCTGCCGACCAAAAAGCCCGAGCCGACCGAGGACTGGCTGCGTCCATTGCGCAGCAACATGCGGATCTGCAGCAGGTCGCCCTTGGCCGATGAATACAGCTTCTGCGCGCTCGATGATGGCGGCGGCAGCGCGGCGGTATCGTCGAGCACGGGCTCGGCTGGGGGCGGCAGCGGACCCGGCTTGACGGCGGCGGGCGGTACGGGAGGGGCCTTGGCCGGGGCGGACGGAGCCGCGCTGACTACGCCGGCAAGGCAGCAGAGCAGCAGCGCGAGGTGAAGGAATTTCATGCAATCCTTATGGGCGAGCAAGATATGTTGCCTCTATCTTCGCATCACCCGGGCCGGATTGCGAAGTTAAAGTTCGCCGTCCTCGGCAATTGTGGCCGGCTGTGGCGACATCATGTGGCCCAGCTTGGCAGCTTTGGTGTTCAAATAGTTATTATTGAAGGCATTGCGGTTGACCAGCAGCGGCACGCGCTCGCTCACGCGCACGCCCAGCTTTTCCATCGCATCGATCTTGCGCGGGTTGTTGGTCATCAGGCGCAGCGAGCCGATGCCGAAATGCGCCAGCATCGGTTTGCACAGTTCGTAATTGCGCGCGTCGGCATGGAAACCCAGCGCCAGATTGGCTTCCACGGTATCGGCGCCGGCTTCCTGCAGGCGGTAGGCGCGGATTTTGTTGACCAGGCCGATGCCGCGTCCTTCCTGACGCAGGTAGAGCAGGATGCCGCGGCCTTCCTCGGCGATGCGTTTGAGCGCGCCTTCGAGCTGGGCGCCGCAATCGCAACGTTGCGAGAACAGCACGTCCCCGGTCAGGCATTCCGAGTGCACGCGCGCCAGGACCGGTTCGCCGTCGGCGATATCGCCCAGGGTCATTGCCAGATGCTCCTTGCCGGTCGTATGCTCGACGAAGGCGTGCAGCGTGAACTGCGCCCAAGGGGTCGGCAGCGCGCACGACGTGGTGTAATCCAACAGGGTTTCAGGGACTTCGACAGGCATCACGGTGTTCTCGAATCTATTGCTGTACCCGCAAGTGTAGCGGAAATCGACGTTAGCCGCCGGGATCAGGGGGCGTCCTCGCGCACGCGGGGACCCATACACAGGGCGCTCAGCATGGGTCTCCGCTCGCGAGGACGACAATCTTACTCGGGCAGATCGAACACCAGCACTTCGGCATCCCTGGCCTGGTCGATCGTAATGAGCGTCTCGTCGCTCAGTTTGGCCGCATCGCCGCCGGACAGCGTGGTGCCGTTGACCCGCAGCTGGCCCCGGATCACGTGCACGTAGCCCTTGCGGCCGGCCCCCAGCCGATGCTCGACCTGATCGCCTTCGTCCAGAATGCCCGCGTAGATGGCGGCATCCTGATGAATCAGCACCGAACCATCGCGCCCGTCCGCGGACGCCACCACGCGCAAGGTGCCGCGCTTGGTTTCTGGAGCGAAGTGCTTTTCTTCATAGCTGGGCGGGATGCCGGTCACCTTCGGTTGAATCCAGATCTGCAGGAAGTGTACCGGCTCGCTGGCCGAGCCATTGAATTCGCTGTGGCGCACCCCGGTCCCGGCGCTCATGCGCTGCACATCGCCGTAATGCAGCACCGAACCGGTCCCCATGCTGTCCTTGTGCTCCAGCGCGCCGCTCAGTACGTACGACACGATTTCCATGTCGCGGTGGCCGTGGGTGCCGAAACCCTGCGACGGCGCCACCCGGTCTTCGTTGATCACCAGCAGCGGGCCGAAGCCCGTATGCAGCGGATCGTGGTAGTGGCCGAACGAAAAGGTATGTTTCGACTGCAGCCAGCCGTGGTTGGCGTTACCGCGTGCTTCGCTTTTACGTACTTCCAGCATGATATTCTCCGATCGTGTGAAGGTGATGTGCAATAATTTCGACGTTCTGATTGGCGCTTGTTTCTGTTTCGCCATCCGATGAACGAAGTATAGGCCTTGCCATTCGATTGAAAAAACGGAAAATATTGACTTCTATGATCGAAAAATTCGAATGCTCAGACTAAGCCTGGACGCCCTGCAAATTCTCGACGCGATCGACCGGCGCGGCTCGTTCGCCAAGGCCGCCACGGAGCTGCACCGGGTGCCCTCGACCATCTCCTACACGGTCGGCAAGCTGGAAGACGATCTGGGCGTGCAGGTATTCGAGCGCAACGGGCCGCGCGTCAGCCTGACGCCGGCCGGGCGCGAGCTGCTCAAGGAAGGCCGCTTCCTGCTCAAGGCCGCCCAGGACCTGGAGCATCGCGTGCGCCGCGTCGCCTCGGGCTGGGAGACCGAACTGGCCATCGGCATGGATTCGATGTTTTCTCCCATGGCGCTGGCCGAGGACATGCAGGCCTTTTACGCCATTGCCGAACAGACCCGCCTGCGCATTGTGCAGGAGACCCTGTCCGGCCCATGGGAAGCCTTGCTCGACCGCCGCGCCGACCTGCTGATCGGCGTGGCCGGAGAAGGCCCGGCCGGCGGCGGCTACGTGGCGCGCCAGATCGGCAGCATGCCCTTCACCTTCGCCGTGGCGCCGCACCATCCGCTGGCGCGCCTGCCCGAACCGCTCGGCCGCACCCGCCTGCAGGAACACCGCGCCGTGGTGGTGGCCGATTCGGCCCGCAACATGCCGGCCCGCACGGTCGGCCTGCTGTTCGGCCAGGACACGTTGACGGTGCCGGCCATGCACGTCAAATTCGACCTGCAAGTGCGCGGCATGGGCTTCGGCTTCTTGCCCGAGCCCTGCGCCAGGCCCGCCATCGAGGCCGGCCTGCTGGTCGAAAAACAGGTCGAGGAAGTGCGCGAGCCGGAACTGTTTTATGTGGCCTGGCGCGTCGGCGAGGAGGGCGCGGCGCTGCGCTGGTGGCGCGAGCGCATGCTGGACCCGCAGCTGTTCGCACGCCTGTGCCGCCATTTGCCGTCGGCGGCCATGTCGAATGGCTAACGCAAGTTTCCAACGCTTGGTGTCAGAATCCTTGGTAAAGGTGATGCTTGAGAGTAACATATAACCACCCCTACCGACTCATCCATCCATGACATTGTTGCCATCCGCCGCGCCGCTGTTGTTTCGCATTCTGGCGGACCGGATCGGCGCCCCCGCCGCCCTGCTGGCCGAGGGCGGCACGCTTGAGCCTGAGCGCCTGTCCGCTCTGGCCGGGCAGATTGCGTGCCTGTATCGGCCCGGGCATGCCGGCGCCGAGCTGTTCCAGCAGTCGGGCTGGCAAGCCTTGCCGGACGGCGCGCTGTGCCGTGTCGACGTGCGCCTGACGCAGGATGCCATCGTCCCGGGAGCGACCCTGGTCGACGGCCTGTGGTGGCGCGCGGCGCCGCCCAAGCCGGTGGGCGCGCAGGCCGCGTCGCGCGCGCTCGCGCTGCAACTGGTCGAGCGCGTTGCCGCCGATGCCGATACCCACGCGATCGAAGCGCTGCTGCGCCAGGACCCGGCGCTGTCGTATCAGCTGCTGCGCCTGGTCAATTCGCTCGGCGCCGGCACCGGCCGGCGCATCACCAGCTTCGGCCAGGCCATCCTGATCCTCGGCCGCCAGCAGCTGCGCCGCTGGCTCAACCTGATGCTGTTCGCCGCGCGCGACGGCGACGTGCGTTCGGCCATGCTGCTGGCGCGCGTGGCGGTGCGTTCGCGCCTGCTCGAACTGCTGGCCAGGCTGCACGGGGCCGACAAACTGATGCAGGAACAGGCTTTCATGACCGGCATGTTCTCGCTGCTGGGGGTGTTGTTCGGCATGCCGTTGCCGCAGCTGCTCGCCCCCCTGTCGCTGGGCGAAGCGGTGCACGCGGCCTTGCTGGACGGGCAGGGTGAACTCGGCGCGCTGCTGGCGCTGGCCGACTGCGCCGAGCAGGGCGACCTGGCCGGCATGGCCGCGCGCGTGCACGCCCTCAGCCTGCCGGTCGATGGTTTCAACCTGGCCGCGGCCGACGCCCACGGCTGGATGCTGGGCGCGCTGCGCGACACCCGTGGCTGACTCGGCGCTCGAACGCAGCCTGCTGCTGGCGCGCGCCGCGCGCCAGCTCGAAGGCGAAGCGCTCAAAGAAGCGCTGGCGCGCCTCGAAGCGTCGCTCGAACAGGTCAAGGCCGAGCGCTCGGCGGCCGTGGAAGACGCGGTCATCGAACTCGATGCCGCGGGCTACGTCAGCCGCTGGAGCAGCGGCGCCGAACTGCTGCTCGGCTACAGCGCGCAGGAAGCGCTCGGACAGCACGTGCTGTTCATGTACCCGGACGACGACGAACCGGGGCAGGGCGACCCCGCCCAGCCGGCCGAGGTGGCGCGGCGGCGCCGCAATGGCGACACGGTCTGGCTGCGCCAGGAACTGTCCCTGATCGCCGACGAGGCGGGCGAACCGGCCGGCATGCGCGTGCGCCTTGCGCCCCTGGCGGACCGTCTGAGCGACGAGGACAGGCGCCGCCTGCATGCGCGCATCATCGAAGACAGCGAGCAGGGCGTCTTGATTACCGACGCCGCCGAACGCATCGTCTCGATCAACGGCGCCTTCACCCGCATCACCGGCTACGCGCCGGCCGAAGCGATCGGCCACACCCCCGACCTGCTGCGCTCGGGCGTGCACGATGCCGAGTTCCGCGCCAAGGTGCGCGCCGCCATGAAAGGCAATGCGCCCTGGCGCGGCGAGATCATCGGGCGGCGCAAGAACGGCGAGCTGTTTCCGCAGTCGGTGACGATCAGCGCGGTGCGCAACGGCGCCGGCGAGATCACCCACACCTTCTCGCTGTTTTCCGACATCAGCGCGCACAAGGATGTCGAAGCGCGCATGCGCCACATGGCCAATTACGACAGCGAGACCGGCCTGCCCAACCGCACCCTGTTCAACCACCTGGTCGACCAGGTCCTGTGCGAAGCGCGCCGCATCAACCAGTACGGCGCCGTGATGGTGATCGAATTGAGCCGCATGGGCGCCATCAGCGACACGCTCGGGCACGAGATCGCCAGCGAGCTGCTGGCCGAGATCGGCCGCCAGTTCCGCGCCGTGCTGCGCGAGCCGGACATCCTGGCGCGCATCGACGGCAGCAAATTCGCCATCGCCCTGACCGTGATCGAAAAGCGCGAACACGCCGGCATCGTGGCGCAAAAGCTGCTGGCCACGCTGGCCTCGCCCATCGTGGCGGCCGGCCACGGCCTGCAGGTCAGTGCCGACGTCGGCATCGCCGTGTATCCGGAAGACTGCATGGATACCGCCTCGCTGGTGCGCTTCGCCGATGTGGCGATGACGCGCGCGCAGGAGGCCGGCGGCGGCAATTTCCTGTTCTACCGCGACGAAATGGACCAGCGCGCGCGCGAACACCTGCGCCTGGAAAGCGAGCTGCGCGCCGCGCTGGCCGAGGGCCACCTCGAACTGCACTACCAGCCCAAGGTCAGCCTGCGCAGCGGCCGTATCGTCGGCGCCGAGGCGCTGCTGCGCTGGCGCCATCCGGGGCGCGGCATGATCTCGCCCGGAGTGTTCATCCCGCTGGCCGAGGAGACCGGCCTGATCGCCGACATCGGCAGCTGGGTGCTCGACGAAGCCTGCCGCCAGATCCGCGCCTGGCAGGACGCCGGCATCGCCATGCCGCCGATTGCCGTCAACCTGTCGGCGCGCCAGTTCGACCGCCTGCTGCCGGCGCGCATACAGGACGTGCTGGCGCGGCACCGGGTCGATCCGGCCTGCCTGATGCTGGAGATTACCGAAGGCTTGCTGGTGCGCGGCACCGATGACGTGATCGGCATCATGAACGAGCTGGTGGCGATGGGCATGCGGCTGGCGCTGGACGATTTCGGCACCGGCTATTCCAGCCTGGCCTACCTGAAGAAATTCCCCATCAGTACCCTCAAGATCGACCGCTCCTTCGTGATCGGCCTGCCGCACGAAGAGAACGACTGCGCCATCGCGCGCGCCATCGTCACCATGGCCCAGCAGCTGCGCCAGGAAATCGTGGCCGAAGGTGTCGAGACGCCCGAGCAGATGGCCTTCCTGCGCGACCTGGGCTGCGACCAGCTGCAGGGCTGGCTGTTCAGCGCGGCCGTCAGCGCCGCCGATTTCGCCGCCATGCAGCGCGAGGAAAAACGCCTGAAGGTGGCCTGAGCCACCATCATTTCAGCGCAGCTTCTTGACGATTTCCGACATCCGGTAGGGCTTGGAGACGAACGCGAATTCATCCAGCCCGCCATGGGCGCGCAGGGCAGGGACCGGGTAGCCCGACGCCAGGATCACTTTCAGGTCGGGCATCAGCGCGCGCGCCTTGCGCGCCAGTTCGATGCCGGAAATCCCGGGCATCATCACGTCCGTGAACAGCACGTCGATCGGGCGCTTGTCGGCCAGCAGGCGCAAGGCCTCGCCGCCGTCGCGGGTCAGGAACACCTCGAAGCCGAGCGCTTCGAACAGCGAGCCGGCCAGTTCGCCCAGTTCCTGCTCGTCCTCGACGATCAGCGCCACTTCGCGCTGGGGCGCGGAGCGCTGCTGCTGGTCTTCCTGATCGAGCGCCGGCAGATAGATCGAAATGGTGGTGCCCGATCCTTTGACACTGTCGACCACCAGCGCGCCGCCCGACTGCATGATAAAGAAATATCTGTGCGCGTTGAACT
>CBFGOU010000215.1:0-7570 GCA_965650445.1 uncultured Oxalobacteraceae bacterium
CGGCGGAGGAAATGAGTAGCCAGGCCGAACAGCTGCAGCGGTCGATGAGCTTCTTCAAGCTGGAGGCCGGGCGCGGGGCGAGCGTGGCGCCGGTGCGCAAGGCGGCGCTGGCGGTACGCACGCGCCCGCAGCACATGAAGGCAGCGGGCAATCTGGCGCTGGCGGCGGACCATGCGCCGGACGAAGCGGAATTCACCCGTTTCTGAGGGCGATGGCGATGAATGCGTTGGCACAGGCGAATCATCAGCGCGCGCGTGGCGCGACGGCGGAGCGCACGCAATATCTGACCTTCATGCTGGGCGGTGAAATGTTCGCCATCGGCATCCTGGCGATCAAGGAAATCATCGAATACAGCGGCCTGACCACGGTACCGATGATGCCGGCCAGCATACGCGGAGTGATCAACCTGCGCGGCGCGGTGGTGCCGATACTGGACCTGGCGGTGCGCTTCGGACGGCAGGCAAGCGAAGCGACCAAGCGCACTTGCATCGTGATCGTCGAAGTTGACATCGGCGGCGGGCAGCAGGTGCTCGGGGTGCTGGTCGATTCGGTCAGCGCGGTGCTGGAAATCGCGGCGGCCGACATCGAACCGGCGCCGGCGTTCGGTGCCAACATCCCGACCGATTTCATCGAGGGCATGGGCAAGGTCAATGGCAAGTTCGTGATCCTGCTCGATGTCGCGCGTGTGATGCCGCCTTCGATTTATGACGAGCAATGAAGGCACGGGCAGAACGCCGTTGAGCGCTTCATGCCGCTAACGGGAATTGGATCCGCGATAATCGAGGGCAGTGATGTGCAGCTTCAGGCCGTGGCATTCTAAAACGCCCTTCGGTGCTTGTTTCGTGGAGTTCCAATTAAAGCCATTCATGCCTGTTTGTTGTTCCTCCTTGAATTTTGCGGCAACTGCATGGCGCAGGAGCGGGTGGAGAAGTACGGCGTATATGAAGTCGCCCTGAACGGGGCGCATGGCGGCAATCCCTTTGCCAACCTCGAACTGAGCGCCACCTTCAAGCGCGGCACGGACGCGTTTACACCCGAAGGTTTTTACGACGGCAACGGCGTCTACAAGGTGCGATTCATGCCGCCCAGCGCCGGGGAATGGACCTACGTCACGCGCAGCAACCATCCCGATCTGGATAACAAGACAGGCAGCTTCGTTTGCGTTGAGAGCAACAACAAAGGGCCGGTGCGGGTCGTCAATATCCACCATTTTGCGCACGCGGACGGCACCCGGTTCTACCCCTTTGGGACCACCATTTATGAGTGGGCGTTCCAGTCCGAAGCGAAAAAGCTGGAAACCCTGGCCACGCTCAAGGCGGCGCCGTTCAACAAAGCCCGCATGCTGGCCGTGCCTCCCTATAACCCAAGCTATATCGCCGGGCCGGGAAAATTGACCGAGTTTCCGTTTGTAGGTACAGGCAGGGCGGATTTCGACTTCTCGCGTTTCAATCCCGTGTACTTTCAAGGTCTCGAACGGGACGTGAAACGCCTGAGCGACCTGGGCATCCAGGTGGATCTCATCCTGTTCCGCCCTTACGACAAGGGGCAATGGGGATTCGATACGACCAGCGATGCAACCAACCAGCGCTTTATACGTTACATGGTCGCCCGCTTCGCCGCGTTTCAAAACATCTGGTGGAGCCTGGCCAATGAAAACAGCTATATCAAGCACCTGAGCGACGAGGACTTTGACCGCTATTTCCAGCTGGTCCAGAAGTATGATCCGTACGGGCATCTGCGCTCGATCCACAATGCCGACCGCATCTATGACTACAACAAGCCGTGGGTGACCCACGTGAGCTTGCAGTACTACAACGCGGTCAAGGTGTTCGGCGTTTCCCCTTTGCTGCGGGACATCTACCGCAAGCCCATCGTGCATGATGAGATCAATTACGAGGGCAATTCCTCAAGCCGCTGGGGGCAGCTCAGCGGGGAAGAAATGACGCGCCGGTTCTGGATTGCCCTGACCGGCGGGGCGTACGCGACCCATGGCGAGATCCTGGACAATGCATGGATAGGCGGAGGCGGGCACCTGGCCGGCACCAGTCCGGAACGGATCGGGTTTTTGAGAACGATCGTGGAGGCAGGTCCGCCCGACGGGCTCAAGCCGATCGACCAGGCTTTTGTGATGAACGCGGCCGGCAAGGCTGGCGAATACTATTTGTATTACTTCGGCGACGAGAAGCCGAAGCAGTGGCCCTTTGTGCTGCCCGCCGGCGAACTGAAGAAGGGCATGAAGTTCAAGGCCGATGTCATCGACAGCTGGGATATGACGATCACCCCAGTGGCCGAAACTTTTGAAATTGGCGATCTGGTCCGCTACAACGTCGCCGATAAAGACAAGCGGGTCATCAAGCTGCCGGGCAAGCCGTATATCGCCTTGCGTATTCAGCGGACCGGCGCGATGCCAGAGGATGCCAAGGCCAGAAAAGTGAAAATCGGCAACATGCCGGAAGATGCGTTGTAGCGACGCCGAGCCAATTGTTCGCCCCGCCCGGAGAATCAGGCAAGAATGCCATAGGATTGTGATACCGGCCATGGTGCTCGTGCCGCCAGAATATTGATTCATCGATATCTCTTCTGGAGCTCGCACATGGCCACGCTAACCATCAACGGCAAGACCACCCGCGTCGATGCCGAACCCGACACGCCGCTACTGTGGGTGCTGCGCGACACGCTGCAACTGACCGGCACCAAATACGGCTGCGGCCTGGGTCTGTGCGGGGCCTGCACGGTGCATCTCGACGGCCAGCCGGTGCGCTCCTGCAGCACCCCGCTGTCGGCCGCCGCCGGCAAGAAGATTGCGACGGTCGAAGCCGTTCATCAGGGCAAGGTCGGCAAGGCGGTGCAGGAAGCCTGGCGCAAGCTGGACGTTGCCCAGTGCGGCTACTGCCAGTCGGGCCAGATCATGAGCGCCACGGCGCTGCTGGCGCACAACCGCAAACCGTCAGATGCCGACATCGACAATGCCATGGGCGGCAACATCTGCCGTTGTGCCACCTACGTCCGCATCCGCGCCGCCATCCACGAGGCGGCGAAGTCGCTGGCCTAAACAAGGAGCTTCCATGACGATTACGATTCGTATCGAGAACGACAGCCGCCGCCGCTTCCTGCGCGACGCGGCAGGGCTGACCCTGGCTGTCTATTTGCCCTCGGCGTCGAGCGCCACCGCCGAGCGTGCCGGCGCGGCGGCGCCGTTCGAACCGAACGCCTTCCTGCGCGTCGGCGCCGACAACACGGTGACGGTGATTTCCAAGCACATCGAAATGGGCCAGGGCACCTATACCGGCCTGGCCACCATCGTCGCCGAGGAACTCGATGCCGCCTGGTCGCAAGTGCGCGTCGAGGGCGCGCCAGCCGACGCCAAACGCTACAACAATGTGTTCTGGGGGCCGACGCAGGGAACCGGCGGCAGTACGGCGATCGCCAACTCGTGGGAGCAATTGCGCCAGGCCGGCGCTTCGGCGCGCGCCATGCTGATCGCGGCGGCGGCCGGGCAGTGGCAGGTTCCGGCGGACGAGATTGGCGTGAGCGAAGGCATGGTCGTGCACGCGCGTTCGCAGCGCAAGGCCAGTTTCGGCCAGCTGGCGGCGGCAGCGGCGCAACAACCGGTTCCGGCGCAAGTGCGGCTCAAGGACCCCAAGGATTTCAAACTGATCGGCAAACGCGCGCCGCGCAAGGACATGGCCGACAAGACCAACGGTAAGGCGCAGTTCACCCAGGACGTCCATTTGCCCGGCATGCTCACCGCCGTGGTCGCCCACCCGCCGCGTTTCGGCGCCAAGGTCAAATCCTTCGATGCGGCCAAAGCCAAGGCGGTCAAGGGGGTGGTCGACGTGGTGCGGATACCGGCTGGTGTCGCCGTCGTGGCGAAAGATACCTGGAGCGCAAAGCGCGGACGCGACGCGCTGCAGGTCGAGTGGGACGAGTCGGACGCGTTCAAGCTCGGGACCGAGCAGATTTTCGCGCAGTACCGTGAACTGGCGAAATCCCCCGGCGTGGTCGCGCACAAAGCAGGCGATCCGGATAGCGCGTTCGCGCAGCCGGTGCGCGTGCTGCGGGCCGCCTACGATTTCCCCTACCTCGCCCATGCGGCGATGGAACCAATGAACTGCGTCGTGCGGCTGTCGAAGGATGGCTGCGAAATCTGGAACGGCGAGCAGATGCAGACGATCGACCAGGTCAATATCGCCAGGCAGCTCGGCATCCAGCCGGAGCAGGTGACGATCCACATGCTGTACGCAGGCGGCAGCTTCGGCCGGCGCGGCAGCAAGGATTCGGACTACCTGCTGGAAGCGGTCAGCGTCGCCCAGGCCGTCAAGGGCCGCGCGCCCGTTAAACTGGTGCGGCTGCGCGAGGACGACACCAAAGCCGGTTACTACCGGCCAGCGTTCCATCACGCGCTGGAGGCGGCGCTCGATGGGCAGAATCGCCTGATCGGCTGGCGCCATCGTCTGGTGGGGCAGTCGATCCTGACCGGTTCGCCCTTCGCCATGATGGTCAAGGATGGTATCGATCCGGTATCGGTGGAAGGGGCGGCCAATCTGCCTTACACCATCCCCAACCAGCTGGTCGACCTGCATACGCCCACCAATATCGGCGTGCCGGTCCTCTGGTGGCGCTCGGTTGGCTCCACGCACACGGCTTTTTCGACCGAGACCTTTCTGGACGAAGTCGCGGTGGCGGCCGGCCAGGACCCGGTGGCATTCCGCCTTGCGCTGCTTGACAAGCACCCGCGCCATGCCGGTGTGCTCAAGCTGGCGGCCGAGCGGGCCGGCTGGGGCAAGCCGCTGGCGGCAGCGAAGCAGGGCGGCAGGCGCGGACGCGGCGTGGCGGTGCATGAGTCGTTCCATTCCTTTGTCGCCCAGGTGGCCGAGGTCACGGTCGACGCCGACGGCGGCGTGCGGGTCGACCGGATCGTGTGCGCCGTCGATTGCGGCATCGCCGTCAATCCCGACAACGTGCGTGCCCAGGTCGAGGGCGCTGTGGGCTTCGCGCTGTCGGCGGCCCTGCACGGCGCGATCACCCTCAAGGATGGCGTCGTCGAGCAGTCCAACTTCCACGACTACGCGCCGATACGCATCAATGAGATGCCGAAGGTCGAGGTGCACATCGTCCCTTCGGCCGAGAAGCCGACCGGCATCGGCGAGCCCGGTGTTCCACCGCTGGCGCCGGCGCTGGCCAACGCGATCGCTGCGGCGACCGGCAAGCGCCTGCGCCGCCTGCCGTTCAGCACCGAAGAGCTCAAGGCCTGATGGAGCGCAGGGGGCGGCACCTTGTTCTGATGGTGAATTTGACGATATGCTGACTGCTGTTGAGCATGGCGCCAAAGGAGCGAATGGTGTGGGTTGATGAAAATAGCGAAGGCCGGCAGGCACTCCAGGCCTTGGGGAAGAGCATCGCGCGCTTCGCAGCGCACGGCCGTCCGGCAACCGGTCCCATTCCAGGCCTGACGCTGTTTCGCCACGACGGGCCGACCGAGCCGCTGAGCATCACGTACGAGCCCAGCGTCTGCCTTGTCGCCCAAGGACGCAAGAGCGTATCGGTGGGCGATGAAACCTTCGTCTATGACGCCAACAACTACCTGGTGACGTCCGTGCACGTGCCGGGCATGGTGCATATCATTGAAGCCACCGCGGACATGCCGTATCTGGGCCTGGCGCTGAAACTGGACCAGCGCGAGCTGTCGCAGCTCATCCTCGATACCCGTCTGCCAGCGCCGCCCCGCCAGCCGTCCGGCCGCGGGGTGGCTATCTCAGGCGTTACGCTGCCCTTGCTGGCCGCATTTCAGCGCTTGATCGATTTGCTCTCCGACGAGCGCGATATCCCGATCCTGGCGCCAATGATCCAGCGCGAAATCTTGTACCGTTTGCTGACCGGCGACCACGGCGAGCGCTTGCGGCAGATGGCCTCGGCAGGTAGCCAGACGCATCAGATTGCGCAGGCGATCACTTGGCTGAAGGAAAACTTTCGCTTGTCGGTCTCCATCGATGAGCTGGCCTCGCGTGTGTGCATGAGTCCGTCGACCTTCTATCACCACTTCCGCACGATGACGGCGGTAAGCCCGCTGCAGTTCCAAAAACAGCTGCGCCTGCAGGAGGCGCGCCGCCTGATGCTGGAAGAGCGCGTGGAAGCGGCCACCGCTGCGTTTCATGTGGGCTACGAGAGCCCGTCGCAATTTAACCGCGAATACAACCGCCTGTTTGGTGCACCGCCGCTGCGCGACATCACCAACTACAGAAGATCGGTCACAGCCTGATTTCCCTACTCCCTTCCGCCCGCGCGCTTGTGTCGCTGACCACATTTCCCCTCTGAAATATGTTGCGTGATCTTGCGAAATTGCAGGGTCTGTGTCGCAAAATTGCTCATGATCATTGAGAATATCCATGAGGATATATTTCCTTGCGGTATTGACACCGACTCAAGCCGCGCAATCGATCCAGACAGCAATACGTCGTCCAGGCGGCATGAAGAGGAGTAGGCAACATGTACAAGATAGTTAGCGTTATGGCGACCGTCGTTCTGGCGGGAGCCGCCCAAGTGGCATCGGCCCAGTTCAGCGCCCCGGCCACCACCTACAGCAGTACCGAAATCGCCGCGATCACGACGGCGCTGAGCCCCACATCACTGTCCACGGCCATCGACAATTTCGACGCCATCACGCCCGTCATGGGCCACCCGCGCCTGTTCAAGGGCCTGAGCGACTACGCCGGCATCGCCGCCGCCACCAAGGCCGAGCGCCTGACCTCGATCACCGCGCTGTCGGGTTACCTGAAGCGCAATTCGGTCAGTACCGTCAGCAGCACCCTGGTCAGCCAGATCAACTCGACCGACAACACCACCCGCATGGCGTCGTGGTGGGCCCAGGACCGCCTGCTGGAAGGCATGGCCGAGTCGGCGGTGGCATGGTATTTCACCAAGGACCCATGGTTTCTGACTGAAATGCGCAACCGCATGAACCTGTTCGGCCCGGCCGTGCTCAATCGCGCCTGCACCGGCGACGTCGCCGAGACCCGCGACTACGCCTGGTTCTTCGCGCTGGCGTACGACTTCGCGTACGCCGGCATGACCACGGCCGACCGCACGATGGTGAAGGATGTCATCACCACCTGCGGCAACGCCGGCCTGATCAAGACGCCCGACACCGTCAAGGCTTACCCGGAAAACGCCATCGCCTTCAATGCGCTCGGCAAGTTCGTCGGCGCGCTGCTGATCGTGCGCGGCGACCATGCGCCCATCAATGCATGGCTGCGCACCACGCTGCCGGTCTACGTCGCCAGCGTCAGCCCGTGGGGCGGCGAGGATGGCGGTTTCGCCAACGGCTCCTCGTATGCGGAGTGGGATTCGGGCGAATCGCTGATCTACTGGGACCTGATCGAGCGCGTGCTGAACGTGCCGTTTTATAAGAAGCCCTGGCTGAACGAGTTCGCGCGCTTTATCGCCTACGCGCTGCCGCCCGGCACCCCGGTCGGCGTGTTCGGCGATGGCGCGGAAGTGGCGCGTACCGAGGAATGGGCGCGCTTCGGCAAGGCCATCATGAACCGTTCCGACACCACCCTGTCGCGCTGGT
>CBFGOU010000216.1:0-7567 GCA_965650445.1 uncultured Oxalobacteraceae bacterium
GCCAGACCATCAAGAGCCACCACAACGTGGGCGGCCTGCCGGAAACGCTGAACCTGAAGCTGCTCGAACCGCTGCGCGAACTGTTCAAGGACGAAGTGCGCAAGCTGGGCGTGGCGCTCGGCCTGCCGCACGACATGGTGTACCGTCATCCGTTCCCGGGTCCGGGCCTGGGCGTGCGCATTTTGGGTGCGGTGAACAAGGAGTTCGCCGACCTGCTGCGCCGGGCGGACGCAATCTTCATCGAAGAGCTGCGCAATACGCCGTGCGAACTGCCGGCGCTGGAAAGCATCGACGCCGGCGAAGCGCCGAAGAACTGGTATGAAGCGACCAGCCAGGCGTTTGCCGTGTTCCTGCCGGTGAAATCCGTCGGCGTGATGGGCGATGGCCGTACCTATGAATATGTGGTGGCGCTGCGCGCCGTCCAAACCCTGGACTTCATGACGGCGCAATGGGCGCATCTGCCGCACAGCCTGCTCGGCAAGGTGTCGAATCGGATCATCAATGAGGTGCGTGGCATTAACCGGGTGGTGTATGACATTTCGGGCAAGCCACCGGCGACCATTGAGTGGGAATGAGGTTCTTTTAGGGAACTCAACTAGTAAATTGAAACCCGCTTCGGCGGGTTTTTAACGTCCGAAGGGTGTACCGAAAATATGCAAGAGTTGATCGATCAATTGCTTCGCTTGTACCTGCCGGCCGGCGCATCCGCTCCCGATGGGCTAGCGCGGCATCTCGCCGGGAGCGCCACACAATCTTTCCTTTTGACCAAGAACGGCTTGGTGCGCGCCATTGTCATGCCATTCGAGCCCCACGATGGCGACGCTGGCGGCAAGCAATGGCAGCGTTTGTGCGCCGTGGCCAATGCGCTACAGGCCGACCTGGGCTTGCCCGCGCCGGCAGTCAGCGTATCGGGCGCAACTGGATACCGCCTATGGATGTCATTGGAGAAGCCGGTTCCAGTCGCCATGGCGCAGCAATTTCGCGATCTCATCTACGCAGCTTACTGCCCGGATGTGCCAGTGCCGCCGGGCGGCGTTGGCGATCCGGTGGAGCTGCCGCCGTGCTTGCACCAAGCCACCGGCAAGTGGGCTGCGTTCATTCACCCAGGCATGGGAGCGTCGTTCGCGGAAGAGCCCGGGCTCGAGATGGCGCCGCCCGCGAGCGCTCAAGCGGCGTTTTTGGAGGGGGGGCAGAGCATGAGCTCGGGGCAATTTCAGAACGCCCTGGATAGCATGCAGCGCGCACGCGGCGGCCCCGTGCACGACATCGCAGCGGACACACCCGCTGTGCCACAGGGTTTGCTCTTGAAGGACGCTACGCTGGAGGATATCGTGCATTTCCTGCATTCGAAGAACATCGAGCCGACGTTCAAGCATCTGTTGCCCAACCGCTGATCGGCACAGGTCAGCAGACGCAGCCAAGCATAGCTGCAAGAATTAAAAAATTGCCGCCACATGTTTGACCGGGCTGCGCAGGTGTGGAGAATGTTCTACACCAATCGCAGGGCGACGGTGAAGCTGCCCGATCCGAATGACGTCGAATGGGTGCATGGCACCGCCATCGGCATTGCCACCTCCAGGGACGGGGTGCAATGGCGCTATCAGGGCACGGCGGAATTTCCGAAGGAGTGCACGGACGTGACGCTATGGGCTCCGGACGTGCTCTATGAAAACGGCACCTACCACATGTGGCTCACCATCGTGCCAGGCATATTCTACCGGTGGGGTGAACACGGGTCGGACCTTCATCTACTATTTCGTCCATCAGGAGCACGAGGATGAAGCGGCTGGGGATGCACGCTGGAAGCAGCGCACGGTTATTCAGGTAGCGGAGCTGGTCTACAAGGACGGCAAGCTTGTCGTCGATCGCGACGCTGATCTCCGCTTCCAGCTCCACGCTCCGTCCCCATAGCGGCCGCGCGCGTCATCTGGCCGTTCGGAACGACGGTGATGGCGGCCGGATCGTGCAACGCCAGTTCATTCGACGTCCTCACAAGATGCGCAGATGCGGCAAGGGCCTTTGCAGCGGAGTGCGCGCCCGGTCGCTTGCGCCCCGGCGGTGGTGTATCCTCCCGCTCTGTTCGTCAACCATTGCCGAGGAGCGCGCCCGCATGAGCAACCATACTTCACATCCCCCTGGCCATCCCCAATGGGGGCTGGCAATCGATACCGAGCGCTGTATCGGCTGCCATGCCTGTTCCGTCGCCTGCAAGGTGGAGAACTCCGTCTACCTCGGCATGTTCCGCACCAAGGTGTATTACCACGACTTCCGCGGCAAGGATGCAACCGGCAAGAGTGCGATGCGGCGGGCGTTCCTGCCGACGCTGTGCATGCAGTGCGAGGACGCGCCGTGCCTGAAGGCCTGTCCGACCGAGTCGATCCGGCGCGACGCCGACGGCGTGGTGCGCATCGATACGTCGAGCTGCGACCGGTCGCGCGACTGTATCGCCGCTTGTCCGTACGGTGCGATCCACATCGACCCGGTGAGCCAGGTGGCCGACAAGTGCGACCTGTGCAGCCATCGCCTCGATGCCGGCATGCAGCCTGCCTGCGTGGAAGCCTGTCCGACCGAGGTGCTGGTGTTCGGTGACGTGAACGATGCCTCCAGCGCGATCAGCCGCTTTCGGTCGCGCCACGAAACCGAGCTGGCAGTGCTGAAGCCGCAAGAGCACACCCGTCCGGCCGTGCACTACCGCGGCATCGGCAGCGTGGTACCGCGTGAGATGGAAAACAAGCTGCCTAAAGGCCGCAACCATGACCCATTCACCTACGAGATCGATACCTGGGCCGAGTTGCGCGCCGACTACGGCACTCACGCCGGCGGCAACAAGGGGCACAAATGATGCAGCGCCGCCAGTTCATCAAGTCGGGCCTGGGCGCCCTCGCAAGCCTGGGCGTCGGTGAACTCATTTTGCTTACCGCGGCCGAGGCATCGGCCGCAGTGGCAGAGACGCTTAACTACCAAAGCGCCGCCGATGGCGCTCTGCGCAAGGTGCGGCCGGACTATCGCCAGGCCAAGGCGGTCAAGAGCGTGTGCCTGAACTGCTCCACCGTGTGCGGTATCGAGGGCTTCGTGCAGGACGGCCGCGTCGTCAAGATCCGCGGCAATCCGCTCGACCCGAACCTCGGCAGCTTCATGACCTGCGCCAAGGGCCAGAGCGGCCCGACGATCAACAGCTACCCGGAACGCCTGCTTTATCCACTCAGGCGCGTGGGCAAGCGCGGCGAAGGTTTGTGGAAGCGCATTACATGGGAAGAAGCGTACGCGGAGATGGCGGCGAAGGTGCGCAAGTGCATCGATGATGGACACCCCGAGCGCGTGGCAATCCACCAGGGCCGCTCGCGCTATGAATCGGAGACATCGCGCTTCCTGAACGCGATCGGTTCGCCGGTGCTGCTGAACCACCGCGCCCTGTGCTCGTCGAACAAGCGCGCCGCGAACTACGTCAGTCTCGGCGAGACCGACTGGGAATCGATCGATGCGGAGCGCTGCCGCTATTTCCTCAACTTCGGGGCCAATTTCTTCGAAGCGCACCAGGGCGGCCTGCACCTCGTCAAGCGCGTAACGAAGGCGCGCTTCGACCACGGCGCCAAGCTGGTAACTTTCGACGTGCGCATGTCGAACACCGCCGGCCGCAGCGACGAATGGTTCCAGCCCTATCCCGGCACCGACGGCGCGATCGCATTGGCGATGGCGCACGTGATCCTGCGCGAGAACCTGCACGACCGCAGCTTTGTCGAGGACTTCGTGCAGCCCGGCGAGGCGCAGCTGCGTGCCTGGCTGGCCGGCTACACCCCGGCGTGGGCTGAACGCCTGTCCGGCGTGCCCAGGATAGACATCGAACGCCTGGCGATCGAGTTCGCGTCCGCCAAGCCGGCCGTTGCCGCCTTCACCAACCGCGGCACCGGAGCGCATTACAACGGCTTTAACGGCGAGCGCGCGGTCGTGATGCTGAACGCGCTGGTCGGCTCCATCGGCAAGCCCGGCGGCTACTGCTATGGCCTGGACGAGAAACTCTCGCCGGCGAAATATCCGGCGCCGCAGCCCGAGCCGCCGAAGGCCGCCATTCGCACCGACCTCGAGGACCCTCCGGAATGGCCGCTCGCAAACCGCTGGCAGAAAATGAAGGTCGGCCAGGTGGTGTACGACTTCCTGAGGCAGGGCAGGGCGCGGCTGGATGTGTACATCAGCTACACGATCGCCTCGCCGATGACGTGGCCGGAAGGCCGCGCCACCGCCACCGAAGTGCTGTGCGACGAAAAGCTGATTCCGTTCCACGCCTGCTCGGACATCATCTACTCGGAGATGGCGCATTACGCCGACCTGATCCTGCCCGACGCGACCTACCTCGAGCGCTGGGGCATGGACATCCGCAACAATCTCGAGCTGCGGCACTATGTGATGCTGCGCCAGCCGATGGTGCCCCCGCCTGGCGAGGCGGTATCCTTCCCCGACGTGCTGTTCAATATCGGCCGGCGTCTGGGGCCGGCGCAGGCGAAGTACTTCGCATTCGGCACGCACGAGCAGTACGTGCGCGAACAATGCTCGAAGCTGCCCACGAAAGGGCCGGACGGTACGCAATTTGGCAGCGGCTTCGACTACATGAAGCACTACGGCGTCCATGTCGATACGAGCCAGGCCAAGGCCTACGAGGTGTACCGGCGCGCGCTGGGGCCCGAGCAAATGGCCGGTGCGCGCATCGACGAGGCCACCGGCCGCGTCATGAGAGCGGACAAGCCGGGCGGCCCGGAGCGTGCGATCGGGCTGATGGTGGGTGGACAGGCGCTGCGCGGCTTCGCGACGCCGTCGCGGCGCTTCGAGGTCTACGCCCCGGAAGTGGCGAAGGTTGCCGCCACTGCGGGCATCAAAGACGATGGCATGCCGGTGTTTCGGCATGTGCCTGGCCTGGAGAAGCTGGCCAGCGACCGCTTCGTGCTGACATCGTTCAAGTGGAACGTGCACACGCAGGGGCGGACCGCGTCGCAGAAGTACCTGGCCGAGATCGTGCACGACAACCCGATGTGGATGCACCCAAGCGTAGCTGCGCGCATCGGCGTCAAGTCCGGCGACCTGGTGGAACTGACCACCTACCGCCCGCGCTCCGGCGCCGAAGGGGACCAGGCCTTCAAGGCGGCGCCCGCAGGCCGGGACGATATCGTCGGCCGGGCGCGCATCCGCGTCTTTGTTACCGAGGGCATCCATCCGAAGGTGCTCGCCGTCTCGAACTCGCTGGGCTGGAAGCTTGGCGGACGCGCGACGCAAGGCCGCAACGGCAGCCGCGACGCGGTGCTCGGCGCGACAGGCCAGGGCGGGATCGGCCCCGCGCTGGGCCCGGAAGCGCGCACCGATGACCTGCGCAACGGCGTTTGGTGGGATGAACGCAGCGGCGGACGTGGCAACGGGGTCAACATCAATGCCATCCTGCCGGTCAATCCGTCGCCCTTGGTGGGGATGCAGGCGTGGTTCGATACCGTGTGCAGTGTGCGCAAGGTGTGAGCGACGCAAATGAGCCGAGCCGGCACCAGTAAGGCGAAATATTGTAGTTGATTGAATCTCGCGTTACGCCATCCAGAAGCCAGAAGGGGAATCCGCTGCGGGCACCGCCCCGCGCCGATACCCCTTCATTGTTTGGTACACCTTATCCGCAGCTGCTCGTAGACGGCATCCAGGTCACGCCGGAATCATCCTTCCCCAACCCTGCCGCATGGCCCGCATGGCGCGCGGTCTTGCGTTCCCTCCTGGCCGTTAGCAAACCGGACATGTTGAGCGGAACCACATCATGCCTTCTTGAAAACTTGCTGCGCCTTGCTGCTGCGGCCGTTCCAATTTTCTCCTGAATTTGATTCATCAGCTTGGCCGTTTTTGGAATTGCCACGATCCCTGAGTTGAAAGCACTATTCAAGGGCGGCTGGCGTGTTGTCAAACTACACCGCAGTCAAAAAACATCTGCAAGAAAATCACGGAGACAAGCAATGAAAATCCATCGATGCACAAAGGCGCTGCTTGGGAGCGTTTTCGGAGGCGTACTCATGGCCGGGCTGGCTGCCGTGCCGGCTCATGCCCAATCCCCATCCTATACCTGGCAAAACGTCCAGCTTGTCGGCGGCGGCTATGTGCAGGGCATCGTCGCCCATCCCGGCCAGCAAGGCCTGTTCTATGCCAAGACCGACGTGGGCGGAGCCTATCGTTACAACTCGGCCACCAGCACCTGGATTCCGCTGAACGATTGGTTGCCGGCAGAGGAAGCCAAGGTCAACTGGATGGGCATCGACAGCATCGCCGTCGATCCCAACAACCCCAACATGCTCTACATGTCCACCGGCACCTTTGACCACTATGACTGGGCGCCGGCCGGGGCGATCATGGTGTCGTCCAACCAGGGCGCCAGCTTCACCGTGCATCCGATGCCGTTCCCGATGTACTCGAACGGCGAAGGCCGCGAGGCCGGCGAGCGCCTGCAGGTCGATCCCAATAATGGCTCCGTGCTGTTCTACGGCACCCGCAACGACAACCTGAAAATCCCGTATAACAACGGCATGAACGGCATGTGGACCAGCACCGACAGCGGCACCACCTGGACCCAGGTTAGCGCCGCCAACGCGCCGCCGATGTCGAGCAACGGGACCGGCTCCGGCATCGCCTTCATCGCCTTCTACAAGCCGTCGCTGGGTTCCGGACGCACCCAAACCATCTTCGCCGGCCTGTCCAGCTCCACTGCGCCGTCCTCCCTGTACAAGAGCACCGACGCCGGCGCCCACTGGAGCCCGGTCAGCGGAGGGCCGGGAGCCACCGCCACCAGCGGCATGTATCCGAACCACGGGCTGATCGGGCCGGACGGCAATCTCTACATGACCTATAGCGGCGGTAATGGCCCCGCCAATATATGGAATGGTCAGGTGTGGCGATACAACATCGGCTCCAATACCTGGCAAAACATTACGCCGCTGGCGCCAACCAGCAGCGACGGCTTCACCTATGCCGGCCTGGCGCTCGACCCGCAACACCCGGGGACCTTGATTGTCTCAACGACCAACCGCTACACCTTCGGCGACACCATTTTCCGCTCGACCAACAGCGGCAATGCGGGCAGCTGGGTGAACCTGAAGGCCAAGGCCCAGTTCAGCTGGACGCAGCAGCCGTGGGGGCCATGGGGCAGCCCCAACGTGTTTCCTAACTGGATGAATCCGGTCATCGATCCGTTCAACTCCAACAACGCCTTCTTCGGGACCGGCGGCGGCATCTTCCGCACCACCAACCTGACCAATGCCGATAGCGGGCTGGCCACCAACTGGAGCGCCGCCGCCAAGGGCATCGAGGAACTTGTGCCGCAGAGCATCGCTTCGCCGATCTCCGGGGCGCCGCTGATCGCCGCGGTCGCCGACGCGTGCGGCTTCGTCGTCAGCTCGCTGACCACGCCGCCTTCGTCGATGATTTCCACCACCAGTGGTACAGGCGTCGCCGCCGCGTGCAGCTTCGGCGCCAGCATCGACTGGGCCAAGGGCAACCCATCGCGTTTGGTGATGGTGGGCAGCAACCGCAATGATCCCAAACCCCTGGGCGTGATCTC